>JACDEG010000307.1 GCA_013816505.1 Pyrinomonadaceae bacterium
GTTCAAGTTGCCCCGGCGGTCACCACAGGCCGCCTCTCAACGAAAGGTGTCAGGTCACACTCAAACACCAGTTGCTGTAGTCCGTCTCTTATGTTGCGCGTTGATCGTCGCGGTGATGCCGTGCGCCCCGTTGCCCTCGGCGTCAAGCGTCAACTCTTTTGTCACTGTCGCCGCGACACAGACGGGACCGGCGGATGGCGCGATGGCGGAACTCATCCGCGGGCAGGCGTTGCTCCGGCGGGGACGCGCGAGCGAGGCGCTGATTCAGTTGGAGAATGCGCTGAAGCTTTTCAAACAGGCTGGGAACAAGAGGGGCGAGGCTGCCGCGCACGATCTGCTCGGCGAACTCTACGAGCGGCAGGGTCGTTACACGGTCGCGCTCGAACACTTCACAGACGCGCACGAAATTTTCACCGCTGATGCAGCCGCGGCTTCGCAGAACAACCTCGTCGGGGCGAACGCCGTCAGGCAATTCAGTTCCTACAATGCCAACCTGATGCTGGCAAAGATCGGCAACATGCATTACCGACAGGGCAAAGCTGTTGAAGCGCGCGCGGCCTATGGGCGGATGAACGTGACGAAGCCGGAGAGTAATCCGCTCAACGTGGTGCGCAGCGCGCAGTCAAAGGTCAGCCGTGTACGCGGTTTCGGCGCGCGGCTGCGTGGGATGGCGACCGGCACGCCGAACACTTCGACCGGCACCGCCGCGAAGGACACGGCGGACGAAGCGGTTGACATCGTGACGCAGCCCGCCGAGTTGTACCGGCAGGCGATCATCTACGCGACTCATGAACTCGGCCTCGGTCGCGTCGATTACCTGAACGGCGAACTCGACGCCGCACGCAAGCATTTCAACAACGCGCTGGTTGCGTCGCTCGCGAACGTCCCGGTCATCGGCAGGCTTGGGCAGACACGCCGCTATCGAACGGCGGCGCGCACCAGCCTCGCCGATGTCGCGTACCGTGAGGGGCGTTTCGCCGAAGCAATCAAGCTGTACGCCGAGGCGTTGAAAGGCGCGCGCGAAGACGGGCGACTCGATTTGATGTGGCCCGCTGAGCGTGGCACCGGGCGCAGCCTGTGGGCGCAGGCGGCGCAAGAGAATGATGCGGCGCGGGCGTTGAAGCTGAGTGAAGACGGACTCGCCGCGTACCGCGAGGCGCTACGCACCATCGAGGCGATTCGCGCGGGCAGCCTGCGCGCCGACGAATCACGGACGACTTTTTTGGCGACGACGAAGGACGTGTTTGACGAAGCCTCAAGCGGGCTCGCGGGACTGGCGCTCGCGTCGTCCGCCGCCGCCGGCGCGCCGCTCGAAGGTCAGGCGCTTGAGTACGCAGTCGAAGCGCTTAGGATCGTCGAGCAGGGGCGTGCCCGCTCGCTGCTCGACCTGCTCAGCGAGACGGGGACGGGAATCACCGAAGGCATCCCGGCCGAGTTGTTGAAGCGGAAGCAGGAGAATCAGGAGCAGCAGGAAGCGATTGCCGCGCAGTTGACCGGCGTCCAGTTTGGCGGCGAAGCGTCGGGCGAAGCGCGCGCCAAGTCGCCGGGTGATCTTGAGTCGGAACTGGGCCGTTTGCAGACCGAGTTCGACAGCATCGAAAACGAGATCAGGGCGGCCAGCCCGCGCTACGCGGCGCTCACGACGACCGAGCCGCTGGCGCTTGCCGAGATTCAGCAGCGCGTGCTCGACGACGGGACGGCGCTGTTGGAGTACAGCCTCGGCGCTGATCAATCGTACCTGTGGGCGGTGACGCGCGCCGGGTTGAATCTCTACAAACTTCCGGCACGCTCGGTGGTGGAAAAGCAGACATCCGATGTGCGCGACCAGATCATCCCGCGACAGTTGCGTCGCTCAATCATGAGCACCGCCTCGGACTCGGCGCGCGGCATCGGACTGAGCGGCCCCGCCACGAATAACCCGCCGGCGAAATCGGCGACCGCGGCAAGCGCGGCTTCATCCGCCGCCGCATCGTTTGCCGGCGTCACCCCGTCGGCCTTCGCCGCCGCCGCCCACGCGTTGTACAAATCGGTGGTCGAGCCGGCGCGGGCGGTGATCGGCGAACGACGCCTGTTGGTCGTCGCCGACGGCGCACTCAATTACGTTCCGTTCGAGACGCTCGTCACGGAAGCGCCCGCCGCCGGCGTCGATTATTCGATGCTGCCTTACCTGCTCAAAAAGAACGAGGTGGTTTACGCGCCATCGGCCTCGGTGCTCGCGGCGATCAGGCAACAATCAAGTGCCGCCGCCACCGACAGAGGACGCGACCTGCTGTTGATTGCCGACCCGATCTTCGACGCCAGCGACCCGCGCGCACGTGCCGCGAAGTCGGGCGCTGTGGCGACAGGTGAGACGGCAGCGGGTGACGGAAAGGTGGGTGACGCGGTGGCCGAGCAAGCGGCGCGCGGACTCGCCTTAAGCAGCGCGGTCGAAGACTTCGCGGCGCAGACGGCGACGGGCGATACGGCGACGACGGCGACGGCGGGTGCGGCGAGAATCGCACGGCTGCCGGGGACGCGAGCCGAGGCGCAGCAGATTGCACAGTTCGCGCGCACTGCGGGGCGTCGCGCCGAACTGTGGCTCGACCTCGACGCCAGCGAGTCGAACATCGAGACGCGCGACCTGAAGAAGTATCGCGTCCTGCACGTCGCGACGCATGGCCTGCTCGACACCGAGCGTCCGCAGTTCACCGGGCTGGTGCTTTCGCAAATCGGCGGCAGCGGGGGTGGCGACGGGTTTCTCCGCACCGACGAAATTTTTAATCTGCGTCTGGGGTCGCCGCTCGTGATGCTGTCCGCGTGCGAAACCGGACTCGGCAGAGAGAAGCGCGGCGAAGGCGTCATCGGGCTGACGCGCGCCTTTATGTACGCGGGCGCGCCGACCGTCGGCGTCAGTTTGTGGTCGGTCTCGGACCGTTCGACCGCCGAGTTGATGACAGACTTTTACCGCCGCCTGTTGGTGAAAGAGGGCACGTCGCCAACCGCCGCGCTACGCGACGCGCGCCGTCAGATGATCGCCGGGAAGAAGTACAGCGCGCCCTTCTTCTGGTCGCCATTTGTGCTGGTCGGGGACTGGCGCTAAAGCGTGGCTTAATCAACTTACTCCGTCACCCGCGTGCGTTGTCGAGCGGGCAAGGCGTAAGTTAATATCCTCATTAAGTGACAGGTGACAAGTGACAGGTGACAGGAAAGAACAAGCAGCGCGCCATTCCAACCCGCTATCTCGCACTCTCGCGGCGATGTTCCACAGCGTGCGGGTGCCACGTTACACGGCGCTGGTGAATAACGTAACCGCTGATGGACACCACGTCTTTCCTGCTTGTCCTGTCACCTGTCACCATTTACCTGTCACTTTTGAGTAATATCGAAGAACAGAATTTTGATTGATCAAACAGATGAGGGTGATTTGATGGAGACACAGTTCATAACCGTCGACGACGCGAGTGCGCTCAATGAGTGGATGGAGCGTTCGCGCCGCGAGCCGGTGGTGTTGTTCAAGCACAGCACGACCTGCCCGATCAGTTCCGCCGCTTATCGCGAGATGGAACGTGTCGGGGCGGAGGTCGGCCTCGTCGTGGTGCAGCGCGCCCGCGGCGTTTCGCGCGAGGTCGCGGAGCGCACCGGCGTCCGTCACGAATCGCCGCAGGCCCTCGTGCTGCGCGACGGTGCGGTGGTCTGGACTGCTTCGCACTATGACGTGACGGCCGACGCGGTGAAGCAGGCGGTGAGTGAGCATCAGGGAAGCGTGGAGGCTGACAACTGATGGTCGAATGACGACGCGTTTGGCGGCGAACGCTCTTAACCTGATGGTGGATTGGCAGATTCAGCGGCGCGACCTGAATACCGATGAGTGAAATGATGAACCGGCGCGGCCCGGCGGTCGAGCCGCGCGAGATTATGCAGGAAGGCAAGGCGGGTCTACGCATCACGTGGGGTGATGGCGAAATTTGCCGGTACGCCGCGCCGGCGCTGCGCCGTGCCTGCCCGTGCGCGCAGTGTGTCAACGAATGGACCGGACAGCGCATCTTAAAAACCGAAAACGTTTCCGATCAATTGACCATTGCCGACCTTGAGATCGTCGGGCGCTACGCGCTCAACTTCAATTGGAGCGACGGTCACACGACGGGCATCTACAGCTTCCGCTATCTGCGCGGGTTGTGCGAACAAGAGCAGACGCCGTGACATCATCAACGGGTGACATCATCACGGGAGACGTCCAGGGCCGGAGGCCATGAAAACTTTTTCGCCCGTGATGCATTCACACAGCATTTATCTTTTGCAATGAGCTCTAAGAAAAATATTCTTGTCGTCGAAGACGATGACGTCGCGCGCGAGTTAATGGCGATGACGCTGAAGCGGCAAGGCTACACTGTGAAGTCCGCCGAGGACGGCATCAAGGGGTATGACCTGGCTGTCAGCTTACGCCCCGATTTGATTATCACCGACATCAGCATGCCCTTCGCCGACGGCGTGCATCTGCTGCGGCGCGTGCGCGACACGCCGGAGATTGCGGCCACCCCGGTTCTGGTGACCACCGGCTTCGGTTCCGGCAACGCGACTTATACTCTCGGCCACGGCGCAAACGCCTACGAGCCGAAGCCGATTGACCCGGCGAGCTTACTCGAAACCGTGCGGCGGCTGCTGTCATGACAACTCTGGGCCGCGAATATCTCGACACCGCGGTGGGCCGGGTTTCAAAAGCAGCCAAGCTTCAAAAGCAATGGCACTGAGATGAAAAATTACAGTGAGATCGTCGGGTGGGCCAGTTCGTTCATCCTCGCGCTGACCATCGGCAAGCAGGTTTATAAGCAGTGGCAGGAAGGTTCAAGCGAAGGCGTCTCGAAGTGGCTGTTCATCGGCCAGATGGCTGCATCGCTGGGATTTTTGAGTTACAGTTTGTTGGTTTGGAACCCGGTCTTTATTGCGACCAATGCCGTGATGGTCGTCAACGGATTGATCGGTTTAGCGATTGTGCTACGCCACCGGCGGCGTGCGAAGAGCGGTGCGGACGCCGGGGAAGAACCTCGCACTGCCGGAAACCTTGCAGCGAAAAATGCCTGACGAAGGCAGGCGGCGGATGACTCGATGGCGGACTTGATGCTCCTTGGAAGCCGTCCGCGCGTCGGGCGTCCGACCAACAATCTTTCTATGAACGAAAGCGATTTTTTTGATGAACGGCAAGAGTCGAAACGCTCCTCCTTCAGTTGCCCGTACTGCCGTGAGCGCGCGGATTATGAAGTGCGTTGGCTGCGGCGCACCCGGAAGGCATCGCCGCCGCGCGGCGCGAGCGAACAGGATCGTGCGCGCTTCGCCAAATCGCGCGACTACATGGTGCGGATCGATGACGTGATGGCATGCAAGAACGCTCGCTGCCGCAAACGCTTCGACATCCCGAACTCGCAATCCGTCGTCTTCATCTAAAAAGTACCGGTTGTTTGCGCCGGCGTCAGGCATCTTCAAGCACGAGGAGCGCGGTGACGCCGCCGCCCGATGAAACGTTCGACAGCGCGGACGACGACAGACGCACGATGCCGCCTTCGACTTTGTTGAGAAACAGGAACGGATCGAAGTCGATGGTCATCTCTTCCCACGCGAGACGGTCGGTGAATTTCGGCATCGTCTCTTTCTGAACGGGCACCAATTCCTGTACGACAAAGGGGCGTGTGAGCGCGAGCTCACACGCCTCTTCCCATGTGTGCGGTTCCGTTACGTGTCCGATGACGACTCCCTGTCCGCCGTAATCGTCGTTCGGCTTAAGCACCAGTCGCTCGCGCTCGCGCCGCAGCAGATCGGTCATCTCGAACACGGCCCCGCCGAAAGTCGTCTCGCCTTCGCGGACGCGGCGCGTCCACGGCACGTGATGTTGGATCACTGTCACTTGTTCGGGCGTGAACAGCGATTCGTAACGCGGGTCGCTCAAAATCGCGAAGCTCATCTTTTTGTGGGCGACTTTGGTGCGGAACGAATTCGCGACGCAAACTTTGCGCTCCGCGTAGGCGCGAAGCAGTGGGTGTCCATCGTCGACCTTGTCAAGCAGCTCATGGATCAAAACCCGTTTGTAGAGAATGTCGACGGTCAGGCCGCGGGCGGTGAGTACGCCGTGGTTATATTCGAGATGACAGGGGTCGGCGATGACCGTCGGGTAGCCTTCACTCTCGAAGTAGTCTTTCAAAACATAGAACTCGCTTTCGGTCGAGACGCCTTCCCAGTCGATGATCGCGATTTGCGGGCGGTCCTTCGCGCCGCCCGACTGCCGGTAGGCGTCGACGAGCGCGCCCAGCAATCGTTGGTGCGGGCGCGGGCGCCAGAACGGGTAACGCGCGATGAACTCACGCATGTACGGCAACTCGAAGAAGATGTCTTCGAGCAGCATCTGATCCACGATTCCCGCCGGACTCTCCGCGTTATATTCGAGGAATTTGAAAGAGCCTTTGCTCAGGTACGCATCGAGGCGGCTTGAGACGCACAGGCGCGTATAGCCCGGATCGATGCGCGCCAGTCGAGCCTCGCGCTCGGTCAACGCCAACTCGGCCAGTAGCGATTCATCGCTGAGCGCGCGCTCGACCAATTGTTCGAAGGCGGCGGCGAGCGTCTCGGCCGCGTGTGCGATGGCTTGATAAGTCGAGCGCGGCAGAACGAAGGGGCGCAGGAACGACCCGATGGTGCGGTCGCCGTGGCGGAGACCCCGTTCGAGTTGCGCCGCGTGGAGTTGCGTGAACAAGTCAGGCCCGATCTGAGAGTCGTTGGCGATGCGTTCGTTGATCCAGCGGACGGCGGCGGCGAGAGGTTCAGAGGGCATAGATAGTAAGGCAAAAGTAAAGAGGTAAAAGGCAAAAGTGAAGGCCATCGAGGAACAGATGTTAGATACTAGATGTCAGATGTTGGCAACGCTACCTGCGTGTCTTGACTAGCATCTAGCATCTACTTCATTCATCCTTTAGACCGATTAACTTTTGCGCGAGGTGGGCGGGGAATGACTCCCCGCCCGCGGCCCTGTTTCATTCAGTTGAGCACAGGCGTTCGCGCGACGCTCTCCGCCAGTTGCTTGGCGTCGGGCAGTGCGTCGAGCGCGCGCAGCAGTTGCGGGTCGCTTTCGATCAGCACGCGGGCGCCGGCATCGCCGCCGTATGCGTGGATGACGAGTTCGTCGCGGATGCGCAGCTTGACGTAATCGAGGTCGGCGTTGATCTGCGAGAGCGTGAGACCCGTCGGCGCGTCGCGGCGCACGAAGTTGCGGAACGCTTCGACGACGCGGTCCGTGACGACGTAGTCGGTCGGGCGGAGGGTATGTTCAAAATCCGGCTCGTCGACGCGCATGCTCTCTAAACCAGCGACGCGCCCGGCGGCCAGTTCGCGCGCGAACCGAAAGGCCGACTCATAGATGCGCGCGCGTGTCGGCGAAGTGATCTCGAGCGATTTTACTTCGACATCCGGGGTGATGCCGCCGCCGCCGTAAAAGACGCGCCCACCTGCCGTTTGAACCGGCGTGCCGGAAGGCGTCGGTTGCGGTGTCGGCGTGGGCGCGCTCGCAGCGTTCGTGCCCGGCACAACGGGCAGTGACGGCG
>JACDEG010000753.1 GCA_013816505.1 Pyrinomonadaceae bacterium
CGTCAAAACTGCAATGATTATTAAAAAACGACCCCAAGCGCGCAGATGCTCTTCGGCATAGCGTGCGCGCAACTCGCAGGGGTAATCAAGGGCAAATTCTAAAGACAAGCTGTTCCTCGCTTTCAAGGGTGAGATGGGCCATTGTCGGACTGTCTGAACTGATGCACATCGCAAAATCTTCGGGACATGCGCGGCATCATAACAGAAGTCAAAGCGCGGACAGCAAAGCGCGCGCTCCGAGACACCCGAGAGCAAGCAGTTAAATCGAGACATGCGAAAGTGGTCGAAGCGTCCTCAATACGGCATGGTAAAATCCGCCGGTCACCACGACGCACTTCTCTAATCGATGACGGGCAGTCGCGTATCGTCCCGGATGGAGGTGTGGAAGTTAAGAGCATTTCGAATCAGAAGGATCAGTGGAGTATCAGCAAGTGACGAGCGCCGCGCTTTACCCGCCGGGGCCGAAGGGCCTTGTGCCTGGCCTCCAGTTTTTACCCTTCCGCCGCGACCCGCTGGCGTTTCTGACGAGCCTCGCGCGCGACTACGGGGACATCGTGCAGTTCTGGATGGGGCCGCAGCGCGCGTTCTTCCTGAACCACCCGGACTTAATCAAGGACGTGCTAGTGACGCGCTACGACGCTTTCCACAAAGGGCGCGCGCTGCAACGCGCGAAGCGCCTGCTCGGCGAAGGACTGTTGACAAGCGAGGGCGCACATCATCGCCGCCAGCGCCGCCTCGCGCAGCCGGCCTTTCATCGCCAGCGCATCAACGGGTACGCCGGCGTGATGGTGGATTACGCGGCCCGCGCGTCGTCGTTGTGGCGTGACGGAGCAACCGTCAACGTCGCCGACGAGATGATGCGCCTGACGCTCGCCATCGTCGGCAAGACGCTCTTCGATACGGATGTCGAGAGGGACGCCGAAGACGTCAGTGAGGCGTTGACCGAAATGATGGAGCTTTTCAACCTGCTGCTGCTGCCGTTCGCCGAACTGCTGGAGAAGCTGCCGCTCCCGGCGACGCGCCGCTTTCAACGCGCTCGCGCCCGCCTCGACGCAGTTATCTACCGCATCATCGACGAGCGGCGACAAAGCGGGGCCGATTGCGGCGACTTGCTGTCGATGCTGCTCCTCGCTGAAGACGAAGAGGGCGACCGCGCCAGGATGTCGAACGAGCAGGTGCGTGATGAGGCGATGACGATCCTCCTCGCCGGCCACGAAACCACCGCCAACGCGCTTACGTGGACGTGGTATCTGCTGGCGCAACATCCGGAGGTCGAGGCCAGACTTCATCACGAACTAGACGCCGTGTTTGAAGGCGAACGGCTGCCCGCGCTCGACGACCTGCCGCGCCTGCGCTATACCGAGATGGTGATCGCCGAGTCGATGCGGCTCTATCCGCCGGGATGGGCGCTGGGGCGTCTGGCGCTGAACGACTTTGACATCGCGGGCTACACGCTGCCCGCCGGCTCGCTCGTCCTCGTCAGTCAATACGTGACCCACCACGACGCGCGCTT
Source organism: Pyrinomonadaceae bacterium (assembly GCA_013816505.1). Classification (GTDB taxonomy): domain Bacteria; phylum Acidobacteriota; class Blastocatellia; order Pyrinomonadales; family Pyrinomonadaceae; genus JACDEG01. Next base: position 1,514 of record JACDEG010000753.1, read on the forward strand.
CTTCCCCGACCCGCATCGCTTCGACCCCGAACGATTCACGCCGGAGGCGAAAGAGTCGCGCCCGCCGTTCGCCTACTTTCCGTTCGGTGGCGGCCCGCGTCGCTGCATCGGCGAAGGCTTCGCATGGATGGAAGGCGTGCTCCTGTTGGCGACGCTCGCACGCCGTTGGCGGATGAGCCTCGTCCCCGGTCAGACGATCAAACCGCACCCGCGCATCACGCTCCGACCGGGGCGGCACGGCGTGCTGATGACCTTAGAGCGGCGGGGACGATAGTCCGGAGCGGTAGCGATAACCGTGGTGTGTGAAGCTCCCGCGGCGGGGCAGGGCGAACGCATCATAAAATTCATCTCCAGCCCCCGTTCGGTCCAAGCCGGGAGGAGACTGCCTTTAGCGCGCGTGATAGTGATTCGCCGAAGTCGCGTGCGGCCAACTCGTTCATCGTTCACAAACAGACTCTCACGCCCCGCCCCTGTTGCCCGCTCGTTTGCGAAGCTGTTAAGCTTCGTCGCGCTTGAAGGCTTCCCGCATTGTGATCGTCAACCGCGACCCGAATCAAGATTTGAAGAAGCGCAGGCGTGAAGGAGTAATGTAACGATGGCAATCAGTCATGATTTGATAGAGATTATGATCTGCCCAGCTTGCAAGGGTAAGGTGGAATTGAAGGCCGACGGGAGCGGGATCAAGTGCGTGGCGTGCCGGCGCGTCTACCCGATTCGCAACGACATTCCGTCCATGCTCGTCGAAGAAGCGACCATCGAAGATGAAACCGTACCGGCACAGCGCTGAGCCGTCCGCTCCGCTGTCGTCAACGTCGTCGGGGCATTCGGGAATGTCGACGACGTTGACG
>JACDEG010000308.1 GCA_013816505.1 Pyrinomonadaceae bacterium
CGCCGCCGCTGGCGGGGGTCGCCGCGGCGGCGCGAGCTTAACACAAAGGCCGGTGTTGCGGCGCGTGCGATTCTACCCTAAGATACGCGATGAGAATTGAGTTACCCCCCATTCAAAATTCCGCTCCATACAACCATCCTCACCGTGCCGGGTGTAAGGTAATCCGCGTTGCGACGGGGCCGCCTGAACCAAGAGTATCTCGAAGTTGCCATGAACATAGAAACGACAAGCGGCGAAGGCGCTGCCTTAACGGAACGACCGTCCTCGCCGGTAATCCTTGTCGCCGATGACGAACCGGTTAACCTTTCCCTTATCAAGCGCCGGCTCGAATGGGAAGCTTACGCAGTCCTCACGGCGCATGACGGCGACGAGGCGGTCGAGAAGGCGCAGAAGTTTCTGCCCGACCTAATCATCCTCGACGTGATGATGCCGATCATGGACGGTCTGCAAGCCTGCCGGAAACTGAAGGACATTCCGGCGACGCGTGAGATACCGATCATCTTTCTATCGGCGCTCGACGACATTGAGACGAAGGTCAGCGGCCTCATGCTCGGCGCGAACGACTACATCAGCAAGCCCTTCCGGGTCGAAGAACTGATTGCGCGCGTGCGCGTCGCGATCCGTCTCAAGCGCGAGCGTGAGGAATTGCGCCGGAGCGCTGAGGAGGCACAACTGCGCGCCGAGGCCGCGCGCGAGATGTCGATGTCGGACTCACTAACCGGGCTGCGCAACCGATACGGCTTGCAACGCGCGTTGCAGCGCGAGTACGCCGAGACGCGCCGCTACCATCGCCCTCTCTCCTGCCTGATGATCGACATCGACTACTTCAAAGAGATCAACGACACCTGCGGGCACGCCGCCGGCGATACTGCGCTGATGCAGACGGCGCGCATCCTGGTCGATGCCGTGCGCGGCTCGGATGTCGTGTGCCGATACGGCGGCGACGAGTTTTTGGTGCTGACGCCGGAGACAAACCTCGAAGGAGTCGCAGCACTCGGCGAGAAGATCAGGCTCACCGCCGCCTCGCGACTGTTCGGCGACGGCGAGCGCGTCTTCGAACTGACGCTCAGCATCGGCGCCGCCGAACTGCTGCCAGACGAATCGAGCCACGAGATGCTGGCGCGCGCCGACACCGCTCTCTACAACGCCAAACAGGCCGGGCGCAACCGCATCGCGTCCGCAGAGTGAAAAGCAGGGATGAGGGCGGAGGGATGAATTAAGAAGATGCAGTGATACAAGATTTTTTTCGCGCCGCTTTCACTGCCACGCTTTCTCCCTCATCATTCCGCTGATGGAGGTTTGCCGATGGGCTACGGATGGGAAGGCGAGACGGTGCGTCTTGTGCCGCTCGACAAAGAGAAGCACATCAAGAACGCGCTCGCGTGGTTGAACGACGCAGACGTGACCGCGTGGACGCTAACGGGTGACTTCCCCGTGTCACGTTTTATAGAAGAAGATTTTTTCGACCGAATGCTGAACCAGCCCGCGCCGCACCCGACTGATGTCGTCTTCGCGGTCGAAACGCTCGCCGGCGAGGAGCACATCGGCTTTTCCGGCATTCACCGCATCGAGTGGCGTCACGGTGTCGCGGTGACCGGCACGACCATCGGTGCTAAACATCGCAGCAAGGGCTACGGCTCGGACGCCGCCCTGACACGCACCCGCTACGCCTTCGACGTGCTCGGCCTGCGGATACTGCTGTCGGAAGTGATGGCCGACAACACCGCCTCGCTCCGGATGCTGCAAAAAGCCGGCTACGCTGAAGTCGGGCGCATCCCCCGCCGCTACTGGAAACGCGGAAGCTACCGTGACGCCATCATCATGACCATCGAGCGCCCGGCATAATCTCTCGGCCACGCACCCCGCACGTCGCCCTTGTCTCCTCGTGGGGTTATAACTGAACGACAAACGTGAACTTTACCCCGCGCCAGAACGTTTCTCACCATTATTGACAGATATAGACAGATAAATAATCTTGGCGCATTTCAACCAGGCAGACATGTGACGGGCGACTCTCATTTCAGTGAGGCTGCGCCGTGACCAGGAAACCCATCCGACAGTTAAAGCCAAAGGAAGGAAATATGAATTCCACCCAACCACTCCCGAAACACGCCGGACTGAACAGAAACGTCAAGCTGTTTGTGACACTGTTGCTTGCCATTGTTTGTCTTACGTCGAGCGCCTCGGCGCAGACGGCGAAGAAGAACAAGGCGAGCGCGAACCGCGCGGCTAAGCAATACACCATCGAGCAGTTCATGGACACGGTACGTGTCAACGGCAGTTCGTTCTCACCGGACGAGAAGTCGATTCTGTTTTCGAGCAACAAGACCGGCATCTTCAACGCTTACACTGTGCCCGTCGCGGGCGGCGCGCCGAAGCAACTAACCAATTCGACGAAGGAGAGCACGTTCGCCGTCTCTTACTTGCCCACGGACACGCGCGTCATCTACACGTATGACCGCGGCGGCAACGAGAACTCGCACCTGTACGTGATGGAGAAGGACGGCAAGGAGCGCGACCTGACGCCGGGTGAGAAGACGAAGGCCAATTTTCTCGGCTGGAGCCACGACCGCACATCATTCTTCTTTTCAACCAACGAACGCGACGCGCGCTACTTCGACATCTACGAGATGACCGTCGCCGACTTCAAGCGCACGCTGCTCTATCAGGACAGCACCGGCTACGGCTTTGGCGACATCTCGAAGGACAAGAAGTTCATCGCCTTCACGAAGGCGAACACGACCTCCGATACTGACATCTACCTCTACAATGTCGCGACCAAAGAGATGAAGCACCTGACGCCGCACACGGGCGAGGTCGCTTATTCCCCGGCGTCGTTCAGCCCAGACTCGCGCCATCTCTACTCCCTGACGAACGAAGGCGGAGAGTTCTCTCACGTCGCGCGCTACGATCTGGCGACGGGCAAAAGTGAGGTGGTCGAAAAATATCCGTGGGACGTGATGTATACATACTTCTCGCGCCACGGAAAGTACCGCGTCGTCGGCGTCAACGAGGACGCGCGCACCAAAATTAAAATCTACGATCACGCGACCGGCAAGCCCATCGCGCTCCCCAAACTGCCAGAGGGCGACATCACCGCCGTCAACATCTCGCCGAGCGAAAAGCTGATGGCTTTCTACTTCAACGGCGACCGATCCCCGAGCAACCTTCACGTCTACGACTTCGCGTCGAAGAAGGTGACACGGCTGACCGACACTCTCAACACGGAGATCAACCCGGCTGACTTAGTCGAGGCCGAGGTGGTGCGTTACAAGTCGTTCGATGGGATGGAAGTCCCAGCGCTGCTCTACAAGCCGCACGGCGCGTCGGCCTCGAACAAGATGCCGGCGCTCGTCGAAGTCCACGGCGGCCCCGGCGGTCAGTCGCGCAAAGGTTACAGCAGCTTGATGCAGTATCTCGCGAATAAGGGCTACGTGATTTTGCGTGTCAACAATCGCGGCAGTTCCGGCTACGGCAAGACGTTCTTTGCGGCGGACGACGGCAAGCATGGGCGCGAGCCGCTATGGGATTGTATCGAGGCTAAGAAATATCTCGCGTCCCTCGGCTATGTCGACGAACAGAAGATCGGGATCATCGGCGGCAGTTACGGCGGCTACATGGTGCTCGCGGCGCTCGCCTTCAAGCCGGAAGAGTTCGCGGCCGGCGTCGACATCTTCGGCGTCTCAAACTGGGTGCGGACGCTTGAATCAATCCCGCCCTACTGGGAGTCGTTCCGCAAGGCGCTCTACAAAGAGATCGGCGACCCGAAGACGGATTTAGAGAATCTGCGCGCGACCTCGCCGCTGTTTCACGCCGACAAGATTCGGAAGCCTTTGATCGTGTTGCAGGGCGCGAACGATCCGCGGGTCATCAAGCCTGAGTCGGACGAGATCGTCGAGGCGGTGAAGAAGAATAACGGCATCGTCGAGTACATCGTCTTCGACAACGAGGGACACGGCTTCACCAAAAAAGCGAACGAGATTCGCGCCTACAAAGCGATCCACGATTTCCTTGACAGGCATTTGAAGGGAAAGTCGTTGGGAAGTTAGTCCGCTCTGAATGATTGACTTGCAGATAGGGCGGCGTGGGTATTGGCACGGGCCGGTGAAACGGAACCGCAAGGTGAAACAACGGAAGCCTCCGAAATCAATTTTCGGAGGCTTCATAATTTTATCAAGCCAATAACTACCCGACGTCGTCTGTGGCAGTAAGACAAGTCCACATTAGATGGCACGAAGGGTGTCATCAGACAAATCTTCGTCGTTCGATTTAGACTTGCGGATACGCTAAACTACATCCATCCCTGACAACTTTCGTGAACAAGCTCTTCGGATAACTCTGTGACTTTAGAAGAAAAACTTCGGAATCTTCCCATCTCGCCCGGCGTCTATCTGCACAAGGATGAGGCAGGGAAGATCATCTACGTCGGCAAGGCGAAGAACCTTCGGAACCGCGTGCGCTCGTACTTCCACACGGGGCGCGGGCACGACCGCAAGACGCGCGAGTTGGTCAAGCGAATCTCTGATCTTGAATTCATCGTCACCGACAACGAAGTCGAGGCGCTCGTCCTTGAATCGAATCTGATTAAGCAGCACCGCCCGCGTTACAACGTGCTGCTGAAAGATGACAAGCAATATCCGCACTTGAAACTGACGATCAACGAACCGTTCCCGCGCGTGATGATTACGCGGCGTGTGCAGCGCGATGGTGCGCTCTACTTCGGGCCGTTCCTGCCAGCGTCGCTCGCCCGCCGCACGATTGACCTAATTAACCGCACCTTCCAACTGCGCACCTGCGACATCGAGATCGACGGCAAGCTTCCGCGCCCGTGTCTTGAGTATCACATCAAACGCTGCCTCGGGCCGTGCGTCAGAGAGTTGTGCGCGCCACCGGAATACATGGAAGCGGTGCGTGATGTGCGGATGTTCCTCGAAGGGAAGAATAAGGAACTGGGCGATCAGCTCGAAACGCGGATGGCACAGTCCGCCGAGGAAATGAAGTACGAACTCGCGGCGAAGTATCGCGATCTGCGAAAGACAATGCTCGCGCTCTCCGAGCAGCAGAAGATGGCGACCTCGCCTGAGCGCGACGTGGACATCTTCGGCTACTACCGCGAGGGCGCGCGTCTTGCGCTGCAACTCTTCACGATGCGCGAAGGAAAGATCGTCGGGCGCAGAGAGTTCTTCTGGGAAGATTTATCTGAGGACGAGTTCAACCCATCGTCTTTTTTAAGCGATGTGCTGACGCAGTATTACTCGACCGACTATGTGCCGCGCGAGATTCACGTGCCCGTTGATTTTGAAGACCGCGAGCTTTTAGAGAAGGCATTAGGTGAACGAAAGGGGCGGCGCGTCCGGATACTTGACCCGCAACGTGGCGAGAAGCGCGACATGATCGCACTCGTCGAGAAGAATGCGAAGATCGCCTTCGAGCAGCGCTTCCGCGTGTTGAAGCCCGACATGGAGCGAGTGCTCGAAGAGTTGCAGGAGACGCTGGAGTTGCCGCGGCTACCGGTGCGCATTGAGTCGTTCGACGTGTCGAATATTTCGGGCGCCGAAAATGTCGCCGGGATGGTCGTCTGCGAGAATGGCAAGATGAACCGCGCCGAGTATCGCAAGTTTAGAATCAAAACGGTCGAAGGCTCGAACGATGTGGCCTCGATGCACGAAGCGGTGTTGCGTCGCTACCGCCGACAGTTGGAGGAACAGAAGCCGCTGCCCGACCTTGTGATGATTGACGGAGGCCGTGGGCAACTCGGTGCCGCCGCCGCCGCGATGCGCGAACTCGCCCTCGAAGCGATTCCGATGATCGGCGTGGTGAAGCCGCCGCGCCGTCACAACGAAATCTCGCACCTGCTCGTCAAAGGGCGCGAGCACGAACCGGTCTACCTCGATTCGCATTCGCCGGTGTTGCGCTTTCTACAGATGATCCGCGACGAGACGCACCGCACCGCGCTCGCGTACCACCGCAAGCGCAGAGAGTTGCGCGACTTCACTTCCGAGTTGACCGAGATACCCGGCGTCGGCGAGAAGCGCAAGAACAGATTGCTGAAGAATCTCGGCTCGATTCAGCGCGTCGCAAACGCGGGTGTCGCCGAACTCTCGCCATTCGTCGGGCAGAAGACGGCGGAAGAGATCGTCGAGCATTTCAAGCGTCAACGCGCACTCGCCGAGGGCGGACAGTCAGAGTCAGCAGAGAATGGCAACAACGCAGGGCTGCTTCGACATGTCGATGCGGCGAATGGTAATGAGCTGCCTGCCGCTCCTGCCGCCGCCGCCGCTGCCACCACAGGTCACGACGACCCGACGGTGATGACCGATGAAGTGATTGACGGCGAGCACATCGAGACGCGACTCGTTGACCCGGAGGGCGACGCCGATGACTTGCAGCCGATCCGCTCCGTCGATCAATCCGGGCAAGTCATCAAGCCCCGCAAACGCACGCGTAAAGGCGGCGAATGCTCGACCAACCCGCACGGCATCAAGCGGGAGAAACTGGGCGACGAAAGCGATCAGGATTAAGGTTGAGCGGCCCTACTCGATTTACGAATTTCTTCGCTGCAAGTCTCGCAACGCTCGGAACCCGACGACTGCCAGGCGCGGTTTGCGGTGCAACGGGCGAGAGAGCCGTTCACTCTAATTTCCTTGCCGTCAGTCGAAGGTACGCTCCCCTCCCGACCGGCTGATGCGACGAACCAAGTGCGTCACTTGCCCCTTTCCGTCCTTCACGAAGGTGAAGCGCATCGGCAGACTTCGGTGTAAAAACTCATTTTCCGATTTGGGAATCAATTCAGACTTTCCGCCGAAGTCTCCTAAAAAGAAAAGCCGACCGTCTTCTTTAGAAATGGAAACTGTCACCCGCGTCACGAACTCATATCGCCCGGCATACGCCTCGTACATTCGCGAATCAACTTTGACCGGGGCTTTATCTTCGAGACTCGCACGCAACTCCGACTCGGCTCTGGCTTCTTCCGCATGATTTGGTGTTTTGCCATTTTTCTTAGCCCAGAAACGCGCCGGGTCATTCGTCCTCACCATCCAGGCATTCAACCGGCGCAGCAAGCCGTCGCGGACAGAGCGCAGGGCCGGTTTGCCGGCAATGTTCTTCGTTTCATGCGGGTCGGCGATTAAATCGTAGAGTTCATCAGGCTGATCCAGATGGTCCCATCGCACGAGTTTATGGCGCGACGTGCGTATCAGCCGATGAGTGTGGTGGCGGAACTGACTTTCAGTATCCGCCCACTCGCTGATTGCATAATCAATGTTGTGCTTCCTGCTGCCTTTGAGAATTGGCCGCAAGTCGCGCCCGCCCCAATCTTTCGGATGCGCAACGCTCGCCAGCGCGAGTAGTGTCGTCGGTATGTCCAGACTCGACGCGGGGTCGTCGCTTCGACCCTTCACGGCGGCGAACTTCGGGGCGCGAATGATGAGCGGAACGCGCACCGATTCTTCCCAAGGGACGATCCTACCTCTCACACCACGGCTTCCCGCCATCAAGCCGTTGTCACCCAGAAACACTACAATCGTGTTGTCGGCTAACCCTTGC
>JACDEG010000754.1 GCA_013816505.1 Pyrinomonadaceae bacterium
TCATCAAGAACTAAAACGCAAGGGCGTCACCCGCCAACTGCTGTGGGATGAGTACCGCGCGACACACCCGGAGGGCTACGGCTACACACAGTTCTGTGTGCTCTACACCGCGTGGCTCAAGACGCAACGGCTGTCGATGCGGCAAGTTCACCGCGCCGGTGAAAAGCTGTTCGTCGATTACTGCGGGCAAACGGTCTCGATCATCAACGCCGCCACGGGCGAAGTTAAAATCGCTCAGGTCTTCGTTGCCACCCTCGGTGCCTCGAACTACACCTTCGCTGAAGCCACGTGGTCGCAGACTCTGCCTGACTGGATCGGCTCTCACACCCGCGCCTTTGCGTTCTTTGGCGGCACACCGCAACTCGTCATCCCCGATAACCTCAAGAGTGCCGTCGGCAAGGCCTGCCGCTATGAACCGCTCCTCAACGCTTCTTACAACCAGATGCTCGCGCACTACGGATGCGCGGCACTGCCGGCGCGTCCCTTTAAACCAAGAGATAAAGCTAAAGTCGAAGCCGGCGTCCAAGTCGTCACCCGCTGGATACTGGCGCGTCTGCGTAAAGTCGAGTTCTTCTCACTCGCCGATCTGAACCGCGCCATTCGCCTTCTACTCGACAACCTCAACACCCGCCCGTTCAAAAAGCTGCCCGGTAACCGCCGCTCGCAGTTTGATCTCCTCGACCGTCCCGCGATGCGCACCTTGCCGGCTGCTCCTTATGAATTCGCCGAATGGAAGCGAGCCAGAGTTGGCATCGACTATCACATCGAGATTGACCGCCACTATTACAGCGTCCCGCACCAACTCGCACGCCGCGAAGTTGATGTCCGCCTGACAGCGGCGGTCGTCGAAGTTCTCCATGCGGGTAAGCGCGTTGCCTCGCATGTTCGTTCCCCCAAGCAAGGTAGCCACACCACCCTGGCGGAACATATGCCGAAAGCCCATCGTGCGCATATGGAATGGACACCGGGCCGCTTCCTCAACTGGGCACTTGAGATCGGACCCTCGACGCGCGACCTTGTGCGTCATCTGCTCTTTAATCGTCCGCACCCGGAAATGGGTTATCGCAGTTGCCTCGGGCTGCTTGGTCTCGACAAGCGATATGGTCACGCACGCCTTGAAGCGGCGTGCCAGCGTTCACTTCTACTCGGCGCGCCGACGCGCACTTCCGTTCGCTCAATACTCCAGCGCGGTCTTGAGGCCTTGCCGCTCGCAGACAGCGAAGAAACGCTAACTCCTACGCCCGCGCATGAAAACGTGCGCGGCGCAAACTACTACTACTAATCATAAGGAGAAGAACCGACATGCTGACTAACCACACGCTCGATCAACTGCGCGTGATGAAGCTCACCGGAATGGCTGATGCGTTCACGCAGCAACTCGAACAGCCCTCAACGCACGAACTCTCATTCGGCGAACGTTTCGCGCTGTTAGTTGACCGCGAGATAACGCACCGCGAAAATCGACGTCTGACGCGCCTGTTGCAACTCGCTCATCTTAAACAACCGGCGAGCATCGAAGATATCGACTATCAACACAAGCGCGGGTTAGACCGTTCGCAGATGGCCGGGCTCGCCACCTGTGACTGGGTGCGCGCTCACCACAACCTGCACATCACGGGGCCGACCGGATGTGGAAAATCATGGCTCGCGTGCGCGCTTGGAAATCAAGCTTGTCGGCAAGGTCTCTCGGTTCGTTATGAACGAACCTCACGCCTGCTCGAAGCTTTGCGCATCGCGCGCGGCGACGGCTCTTACGGCAAAAAGCTAATTCAGATTGCCAAAACCGACCTGCTGATCCTTGATGACTTCGGCTTGAAACCACTTGCCCAACAGGAACGTCACGACTTACTCGAAGTCATCGAAGACCGTCACGGCGCGCACTCGACGCTCATTACTAGCCAGCTACCCGTGAGTAGCTGGCACGAGTATCTAAATGACCCGACCGTGGCCGACGCGCTGCTTGACCGCTTACTCTCACACGGACATCGCCTTGAACTCAAAGGCGAATCGATGCGTCCGCGCCAGACGGCTTGACGCATCGTGAGCAAGCAAGGTACAAAATGCATCTCCGCACTCGTCCTCTGCGCGGCTGCTCACGCCGTCCGAAAACTTTGCTCATCTTCAGCGAAATACGCATCTTCACCGAACCGTTTGAGCAACGCCCGTTCGACCTCCTCCTCGACGTAAGGCGAAAGGACGAGCCGGATCACTCCGGAGCGCGCCAGCACGAGGATCGCGCGCGACGCGCTCCACGGGGCGAACAATCCCTCGATCAGCACGTTGGAATCGACGAAGATTCTGACGGGCGCATCGCTGGCAGAAGATGATGACATTAACTCGTCCCCTCATCCTCGT
>JACDEG010000309.1 GCA_013816505.1 Pyrinomonadaceae bacterium
AGCGTGGCCGGTGTGCGTTCCGGTCATCAGCGCGGCACGCGATGGAGCGCAGACCGTGCTACCGGAGTAATAGTTTGTAAAGCGCACGCCTTCGGTTGCCATCCGGTCGAGGTGCGGCGTGTTGAATTGCTTCTGTCCGTAGCAACTCAGATCGCCGTAGCCGAGGTCGTCGGCTTGAATGATGATGATGTTCGGGCGCGTTCCTGTGGATGTTTTCGCCGCTTGAGGCGTCGCCTCAAGCGGGACACTGCACAGTATGGAAGCGAGTAACAGCGAAAGAATATTCATCCGCGCGCACGCCGATGATGTTCCGGTAAAAACTTTCAACTCGTTCTCCTTACTTGCGTGGTAAATGTGCCGGTCGCTTGCACGCCTCACAACCCCGCACCATCAGGGAGCAGTGCGTGACGGCGCCGCCGTTCTGCCGCCTGGATAAACCGGGTAGCTGTCGAAGACATCACCTTTGCCGAACGCACGCGGGTCATTTATTTTCCGCATCCACCCGTTAAGGTCGGCACTCAGACACTTCTTTACCGCCCCGTACTTCGCGCTGTCCGCGACATTATTAATCTGTTTTGCGTCGCAATCCTTGCAAGTAGTTTCTCCTCATCTTAGTTATCAATTACCGACTACCCCGCCGGCCTTCATGCAACACACGCTTCAGTTCAGCCACAACCTTCGCGTGCTTCGGATCGTTCGCGACGTTGCGATACTCGCCCGCGTCGTTCGTGTGGTTATATAGCTCCACGCCTTCGCGCCCCTCGTCCCATTCCGTGTAGCGCCACTCGGCGGTCCGCACCGTGCGGCCCATATATTTGCGCCCTTGCCCCTGCCTTTGAACCTGCGTGTATGCCGCCTTCTTCCATTTTCGCGCGTGGTTATCCAAGAGCGGACGGAAACTTTTTCCTTCCAGGTTCGCCGGCGCGGGCAGGCTACACACCTCCGCCAGCGTCGGGTAAATGTCGACGAATTCGACGAGGCGCGGGCTGCCCTTACCTTTTGCTTTCATTTTCGGCCAGGCGACGATCAGCGGCGCTCTCGCTGATTCTTCAAACAGGCTTTGCTTTTGCCACAGTCCGTGCTCGCCCAAATGATATCCGTGATCGCCCCACAGCACCACGATGGTGTTCTCCGCCAACCCCAAACGCTCAAGCGCGGCGAGAACCTTGCCGACCTGTGCATCCATAAAGGTGATCGACGCATAGTAGCCCTGCACCGCTTGGCGCAACTCTGTGTCGCTCAACCCGTAGTTCGCCGGCTTCACCCATAATGCGGCGGGAGGGATATCGTCGCGGTCATCCGGCACATTTTTTGGCAACGTAATGCGGTCAAGCGGATACATCTCGAAATACTTCTTCGGCGCAACATACGGCGTGTGTGGGCGGTAGAAACCGACGGCGAGGAAGAACGGCTGATCCTGATTCTGTTCGAGTAGGCGGATCGCTTCGGCGGCTACCTTGCCGTCGGTTTGCTCTTCATCAGTTCCGTCGGCGGCAAGGTAGGACAAGGCGCTACCAAGGCTTCGTTTCGGGGTTAGGTTGACGACTCGGCTTTCATCGTCTTTGTCGCGCCCGCGCGGGTTGACGACCGTGTTCCACGATTGCGCATCATCCAAGCCGTTCGTGCCGATGCCGCCCGGCACGTTGTAGTGAAATATCTTGCCGACGCGCGCGGAGAAGTAGCCGCTTTGTTTGAAAAGCTGCGGCAGTGTGACGATGATTGGAAGAGACTTGCGAAAGTCAGTTTGCAGGTCGAAGACACCAGTCGAGTCGGGGCGCATGCCGGTGAGCAGCGAAACGCGGCTCGGACTGCACAACGGAAATTGGTTATAAGCGCGGTCGAAGCGGACGCCGCGGTTGGCTAAACGGTCGATGTTCGGTGACTTGACGAGCGGGTGTTCGTATGTGCCGAGCGCCGTGTTCAAGTCATCGACGGCAATAAACAGCACGTTCGTTCGCTTTGCCTTTGTTTGTCGCAATTGTTGCGGAAAAACTGTTTCCGCGTAAAGCACCACGACGAGACTCAGCAACAGACAACGAGCCCCGTATCTTGGAATGCGCAAACTGATTGTCATAGTTTTCATCTTCAAGCCTTCGCCAATCAAAATTTCACTTCTACGTTTCGTTCGCCTCAAGGTTTGGTTTTCACATCTGTCGGCGCGCCGGTCTTGGTCGGGTCGCCGGTCGGCGCGCGTTCGCCCGGTGTTCCCGCTGGTGGAGAGACTTTACGCATCAGATGTGCTGGAAACTCAGCCGGCGCTGAAGAGCGTCCTGTCAGGCGTAGATTCTGCTGCCGACCCGCATCGCGGTAAAGCGGTATGGACATGCCTTGCGTGTTCGTCAACAAATCAAACAACTGCTGGTTCATGTCTTTGATGATCGGTTGGTGCTGCTCGCTGGTAATCAGATTCTTCGCTTCCAACGGGTCGGATTGCAGGTCGTACAGTTCGTCCGTGTCCCAGATGCCGTGATAGTGGATGTATTTGTACCTGTCGCCGCGCAGCGCGTGCATCGTCGGCGTCTGCGGAAAGTTGCGCTCCCAATAGTATTCATACAGGAGCGCGTCGCGCCACGGAATCTGTTTTCCCTGCGCGAGCGGCAGGAAGCTTTTGCCGTCCATGTAAGCGGGTGCTTTCAACCCGGCGGCTTCGAGCAGCGTCGGCGCGATGTCGATGTTGGCGACGACTAGATTGACTTTTGTGTTCGGCTTAATCAGTTCTGGGCAGTGCGCGATCATCGGCACACGCATTGACTCTTCATAAGCGGTGCGTTTATCAATCAAACCGTGCTCGCCGAATGCGAAGCCGTTGTCACCCATGTAAATGACGAGCGTCGAATCAAGCAGTCCGCGCTCTTTCAAGTAGTCCAACACCCGCCCGATTGACTCATCAACGCCCAACAGGGTCTCGGCATATCGCCTGTAGTATTCACCGATATCGAGATCAGAGTGGTACGGGAAATCGACGCCGTGCCAACTGTTGCGCTGGTTCTGCACCCACATCGGCGCGCCTTCATGCGTCGCGGGAGTCATCGTCCTGGGTGGCGCGAATGCATGATTCGCCGCTTGATTCCGGTGTCGTTCGGCGGGCACAAAGTCGGCGTGAACTCCTTTGTGCGACAGATACAACATGAATGGTTTGTCGCCTTTGCGCTCGCGCAGCCAATCGAGCGCGTACTGTGTGAGTTCGTCGGTGATGTAGCCTTGCTGCGGCACACGCCGTCCGTTGACATTCAAGCCGTTCTGACTCGGCAAGTACGTGCCTTGTCCCTTGAATGAAACCCAGTGATCGAAGCCGCGCTGCGGCGCGTCCGTTTCGCCACCCATATGCCACTTGCCGACCATCGCCGTCTCGTATCCGGCTTGCTGCAAATACTGTGGATAGAAGACCAGGTTTGAAGGGACAGGGTTGTTGTTATCGACGACGGTGTGCTTGTGCGCGTAAAGCCCTGTCAGAATTGAAGCACGCGAAGGCGAACAGAGCGCCGTCGTCACAAATGCGTTCGGCAGGTGTGCGCCGTTCGCCGCCATCCGGTCGAGGTGCGGCGTGCGGATGAACGTCTGCGCTTTAAGAAAGCCGAGTGCGTCATAGCGGTGGTCGTCCGTCAGAATGAAGATGATGTTACGGCGCGGGCGTGCATCCGGTATTTTTTGAAGCTGTGACAAACCGGCGTCCTGGTTAACGTGCGGCGCTGCGGCAGCGGTTGGATAAGCAGGAGCGTTGTATGTCTGCGCTAAGCAGAAGATAATGCTTGATAAACACAGAAACAGATTGGTGACGAAAGCCAAAATCTTTGTGATTTTCATGTACCTCTCATCCTTCACACATATCTGATTGAATATTAACTGAAGTTGTTTAGGTCGCACGTCTTTGATGAACATCACTCCTTACGTCGAAGCGTTCGCGCTTTGAGATACCTCGCCGCCGGAACGTGCGTCGGCCGGGGCGGCGGGCCGGTCACGACAAGGCGACGTGTGACAGGCCATGCCTTCAGTGCTAAAACTTGAAAGTCAGCTGCCAAGTTGTGCGTTCTCTCATTTGGTAAAACTCGAATATACTCTTGCTTTGTCCCAACCACCCATTCATCAGAATCGCCATCCCCGATGGAGGCATGAGCGAGTTGATATATCTTCTCGGCTTCCTTGTACAACTCCCGCGCTTTGCCCAAGTCACGCACTAGGTGATGGGTGATTGCCATATCCCCGTATAGTCGCCCTAGTTCAGCATTCTTTTCCGTTAGCCTCGAACGGGCAGCATCAAGGGCACAGTTGTAATATTCAAGTGCTTCTTCGTAGCGTTTCTGCCCCCTCAAGACATGGTCGAACAGTTCATATGCGCCCATCCTCTCTAAGGACCTGTCATCCGACAATTGATCGGCTATTAGGACGATAACCTTGCAAGACTCCTCAGCCTCTTTCCACTTCTGCCCTCTTACTAGATCGCGACACTTATCGTCTTCTTTGAAGTACTGCCGAGCAAGTTCCTCCTGCCGCTTATAATTCTGCATTAGTGCGCCACTGAGGGTGCCGGGAGGAAACCGAATGTAAACATCTGTAATGAATGGATCCGGCCTATCTCCAGAATCGCGCGCGCGGGCGGGTGGAAATTAGCCAAACGTCTGATTAAGCCGATCCCTTTCGTCGGCTTGGCAGTAGCAATCGGATTAGCAGCGCACGAAGTCAGGAAGAAGGGATTAAAGAACTGCGCGCTGCACGTCGGCCTCGACCTTATCCCGGTCATCGGCACGGCGAAAGGTATTGTCGAGATTTTTACGGGCGATTTAGTCCCGGATAAGAAGCCGCCGCAAAGTTAGTTTTCATTCAAACGAAGAAATCGATGCTCCTGTCACGTGCTTGTTGAGCATTATGGCAGGAGCATTTTTCAGGCGGAAATCATTTTGCAGAGTTTAAGAAAAGCAGTTTGTAGTACCGCCTTGAAGCGGAAGTCTTAGCCGACGAAGATTCCGGCTGAAGCCGGGACTACGAACCACGAAAATTTCTTAAAAGCTACCACCCGCCGTTCTCACACTGCTCATCTCCGTTCCACTTAAAACCGAAAACCGATGCCGGCGCTGAACTGAAAGTTGTGTATCGTTTCGGCGGGTTGATCGAACACAGTCGGCGGAGTGCCGGGCGTGCCGTAAAAGATTGCTCCGTCGCGCTTGCCGTAGCGGATGATGGTGTCGCCGAAGTCGAAGCGCGTCACGATACGGCGCGAGGGGTAGAACTCGAAGACCACCCCGACGTCCCCCGCGAAATATGTTCTTCTTCCGAAATGCGGGACGGGAATAAATCCCTCCTGTCCCGGAGGGCCGGTGGTTGTGAAGTTGATTTCTTCGAGCGCGTTACTGAAGCTGACGAAGCCCGGTCGCGCTTTACCGAAGACGCCGAACTTCTCAAAACGCTTGCCGGCCTTCACGCCGAATTGTGCCTGAGCGAGGTTGCCACCGGCGGCTGCGGAGAATGAGCGGTCGTTTCTCGGAAAGAAGTTGCCCTCGGCTTCGAGCGCGACGTGATTCGTCAGATTGTAAGTAAACGTGCCGCCGAAGCCCGGTTCCGTGCGCGTCCAGCCGAAGGGCGGCTCGATGATACTTAAAGATGAAAACAGCACGCCGAGTTCAATCTTCGGGGCATCCTCTGTTTGTGTGTGCGCGCCGCCGGTACAACAAAAGCAAAGTGCGACATAGATGGGCGCAGAGAGAATTAGTCTTTTCATTATGAAATCCTCCTTCAATCAATTTGGACAGAGCTACCGCAGTGAGGCGACGCGAAGCTTTCTGAGTAGCCGCGCAACCTCCGGCGGTGAGCCGTGCGAGTTGTATTTGAGAAGTTGTTTTAGAACGGTCAGCCAATCTTCAGAGGATGGCCGACCGGCGGACGACGAACTCAGTTTCGCGGGAGAACATTCTGCATACGATCCGCCGCCCCGATGACGACACGAATGCGCTTGCTCTGAGGAGACGGCGCGGAAGTGTTTTGAGAGTCGGAAGGAATGCCAAACTCGGCCCGCCTTCTGGCGCTCATTTCTTTAAGCTTTCGTTCGAGGTCGGAGCCTTTAGGCTTTGTGGTATCGGCGGATTGTGGTTCAGCGCCGAGGGTAAACATCTCAGGACTGTAATCCGAATCGTGGAGCACCCAGACGTTCCAGTTGCCGCCGCTGCCGACGACCGGTTGGCTTGAGACCCACTCGTAGCGGTCGCCCTCCCAAGTGAAGACGATTTTGTTATGCTCCACCGTCCCGACTTTGCGAAAGTCGTAGCCGGCGTGAGGTGTCAGCGAAAGGATGAACCGCCCGCGCTCCGGGTGCGAGAACCAGATGATTGCCCCGGCGCATCCGCTCGCCGTGCGGTAGATTAGTTCGTCATTGACGAGCAGCTTATAATTGCCGACTTTCAACGGCACGTCTTCGAGCTTGAAATCGCGCGCGGCGCGTGCGCTCACGGGAGCTTCTTGCAGGCGCGGATCTTCCGTCAAAATTTTAATAAGGTCGACGATCTTAACTCCGGTGCGGGAGTTCAAAAGTACGTCCAGTGCGAGCGTGTCGCCGTCTGCCACGAGTTGCGGTTTGATTGAGGCGGAGAAGGCGGCGGTGTTGAAATTCGGATGCGGCCGCATCGCCCGGAAGTCTTTGCGCGCACGTAACCCCCGCTCATACTCTGACGAGAGCGGCCCGACCGAGACGCGAAACTGTTTCTTTGACCCGGATGTCGGCTCGATTATCAAATCATACCCGAAGAAGAATCCGTGTTTGTCGTCAACGAAGACGCGGTGAATAAGGTTCGGCTTGTCCTCGGATTCGAGCAGAACGGACAGAGGCTCCTGCGGGCTGGCCGGGACGATTTCGGTAGTAAAAATGACGAACGCGCCGTTCCGCATCGGGCCGATTAAACTTTGCGTCTGGCCGTCCTGAACTTCGGCAGCGAAGCCGCCGCCGGAAGTGGCGAGAAGTAAAATGGCGAGCATCGCCGGAAGCGTCGTATTATTTTTCATCACTACGGTTTCCCTTAATGACTCTGATTTTCATCTCGTTCGCCGGCTGAAACTCCGTCATGTTGACGCGCGTGAAATAACCTGTCTGTTCCTTCGCGCGCGCCGCCGAATCGCCCGCCACGTTCGCTCCTCGCGCGACAACTGTGCCCCGTCGTTCCTTCTTCCAAGTCAGATGCTCCTTCTTTTCCACAAAGACTGTGCGGGTCACAATTCTCTCCTGCATGACAGGCATTTCGACAACGCGCGTCGCCGCGAGGGTCGTGATAGCGGGCGGGGATTCGAGCGTGACGGGGGAGGGACGTAGTGCGAGCGCCGTTGAAACCGCGACCAGCGCGACGACGGTCAGCCCGGCAATCGGCAGCGGAACTGGCACGGAAGAAGTAAGCGCGCGCCTCCACATCGGCGGACGGGTGGCCCCCTGTTGTTCTGTGCGGTAAGAAGTGAGCAGGTGATGGTCGAGTGCGCGCGGCGCTTCGGGTGCGTCCCACGACGCGAGCAGCGTCTTCAACTCTCGGTCGGGTGTCGCC
>JACDEG010000310.1 GCA_013816505.1 Pyrinomonadaceae bacterium
TTATGAAAGAAGCGAAATCAAATGCTATTCATGTAAAGCAGTAGTATGCATTTAGGTTTTCAATGCTAATTATTGATGGTTCACAAGGAGAAGGCGGCGGGCAAATCCTGCGTACATCGCTCGCGCTCGCGCTTGTCACGGGCAAGGCGTTTCGCATTGAGCGGATACGCGCGAATCGTGAGAAGCCGGGACTTCTGCGACAACACTTGACCGCTGTGCTTGCTGCTGCCGAAGTCGGTGGGGCGCAAGTCGAGGGCGCAATGCTCGGCTCAAGCGAGTTGACGTTTGTGCCGCGAGGGTTAGGTGCGGGGCGACTCGCGGGTGGCGATTATCATTTCAGTATCGGCACGGCGGGTAGCACGTCGCTCGTGTTGCAAACTGTCTTGCCCGCGCTCGCGCTCGCTGATAATCCAAGCACCGTGATGCTTGAAGGCGGGACGCACAACCGGAATGCACCGACGTTTGATTTCCTTGCGCGTGCCTACCTTCCGCTCGTCGCGCAAATGGGCGTCGGCGTTCGTGCCGAACTTGCGCGGCGCGGCTTCTATCCGGCGGGCGGCGGGTCAGTGTCCTTTCACGTCGAATCTGTGCGCGAACTCAAGCCGCTTGAGTTGATGACACGCGGCGCAATCATTCGCACGCACGCGCGGGCGGTCGTCACTAATCTTCATCGCAGCATCGCCGAGCGCGAAATCAGCATTGTCAAACAGATTCTTGAATGGGATGATGCGGAGTTGAAAATCGAAAGCGTGAGCGAGTCATACAGCGCGGGCAATTACATCTCCATCGAAGTTGAATGCGAACACGTCCGCGAAGTCTTCACCGGCATCGGGGCGCGTGGTGTGATGGCTGAGGCGGTAGCGGAAGGCGCGGCGGTTGCGGCAAAGCGTTATCTTGAGACAGAAGAAGCGGCGACGGGTGAACACCTCGCTGATCAACTGCTGCTTCCGCTTGCGCTCGCGGGGCGGGGTGGTTTCACGACTCTCGCGCCGCTCTCGTCTCACACGATAACGAACATCAATACGATAAAGAAGTTTCTCGACGTGAACATCACTGTGCGTTCACTCGACGGCGGAGCGTGTGTCATCGAAGTCGGCGTCTGACACGTATTTGTTCAAGAAAAACGCCCGCACCGCTGATTTACACGGTACGGGCGTTTCTTCTTAAGCTCCGCAGGTAAGACTCGAACTTACAACCCTTCGGTTACGCATGGTCCTATGTTTTCACATAGGGGCGGACTATCTCATCAACTTTCTGAAGAAAGTTGCCGGGCGCTCGCGGGGTCTTATCGGCTTCGGTTCCTCAACCCCTAGTCTCTGCACGTTCCCGCCTACACTGTGCTTGTGAACACGCACAGACCGTTTCAGCGGGCTTCGCTCAGGGTTACCGTATCGGCGCTCTCGCCGGAGTAGGCTTCCTTGAATTCACCCAGTTTTTCAACCACAGTCACCTGTGGAAGCTGCAATTTTCCTGCATGAACTTCTCGATGACAATTAGCGCACAAGAGAATACATTTGTTGGCTTCTTCTTTTACCTTCTCCCAACTCCTCGTATATCCTTTGTAGGAGATGCCGAAGTCTTTTTGAGTTGGGTCGAGATGGTGAAATTCTAAAGCCTCAATGCAACGGTCGTAGCCACATATTTGGCAGCAACCACCCTTGTAGCTGACCGCCATCAAACGTACCTTCTCTCGCCTTTTTTGAACTGCTTTGAGTAGGTACTCCCTACGTTCCTTGTATGTACGCTTTTCTGTCATTCAAACATCATGCTCAGTGTATTACAGCCGAATGCTCTGCCATTGAGCTACTGCGGATTATCTGCGACCCAGAATCGAATCAGTCACATCTCGGCGCAGGAGAAGTTTTATAGCAGACGGTTCGCGCGAGCGTCAAGCGGGGTCGCTTTGCGCGTTTGCCAGTCAAGTTGGAATGGCGACGGAACCGGCCCGGGGCGATCAAGTCAACGGCCTTGCCGCCTTGCGCGTCGGTGGAGTAGTGCGCGATTATCGCTGGCCGTATTCACAACCTATTGATTCAAACGTGACAGGTGACAGGTGACAGGTGACAAGAAAGAGTTAAGGCTCGTCAGTTCTTCCGCGCGGGGCCGATAATTGTCTGCTCAGGCTTCTGGCCCAAAGAACGACCGCTTGCGGCACAGCATCGAAGCCTTCCTGTCACCTGTCACGATTTACCTGTCACGGCTGAGTAATTAATCAGACAGACAAGCCGGCGCGTTCCGCCGCTCGACGCACCCGAAGGAGTCCACCCGATTATGAATCGCCACACGACCGCGTGGTATAGCCCCAACCTCGACATGGAGATGCCGCTCGTCGCTTACGGACACGCGGGCTACCCGCTGTTGATGTTCCCGACGGCTGCCGCTGATTACCTCGAATACGAAAGGTTTCTGTTGATCGACGCGATTCGCCCTTTGATTGACGCCGGGCGCGTACGTGCCTACTCAATCAACAGCGTCAACCGTTACAGCCTTTTGAACAAGCACGCGCCGCCGCCGGTCAAGGCGGAACTGCTCGCGCGATACGACCGTTACGTGACCGACGAGGTGCTGCCGCTGATCCGAAAGGACACCGGCGACGCCGACGCGCGGCCCGTCGTGACCGGCGCGAGCCTCGGCGCGTTCCTCTCGGCAAACGCCTACTTTCGCCATCCCGACCAATTGCGCGGAGTGATCGCAATGAGCGGCAGTTACGACATCCGCTCGTACCTCGATGGCTATTTCGACGACAACGTTTACTTTAATAACCCGGCGCAGTACCTGCCGAACTTGAACGATGATTACTATCTGCCGATCCTGCGGCGCGCCGAAGCGATTATTATCCTGACCGGACAGGGGGCGTACGAAGCGCCGGAGCGGAGTCGACAACTTTCAGGGATTCTGAGCGCTAAGGGAATCCCGCACACGCTCGACGTCTGGGGCCACGATGTCAATCACGACTGGCCGTGGTGGCGCAAGATGCTGCCGCACTGGCTGGACAAACTGCTCTAACGAGAAGGCCAAAGTAAAAAGGGCAAAGGTAAAAGTTCGGAGGCCCACAAACGCCTCTTCACTTTCGCCCTTGACCTTTTTACTCTTAGCGGGTAAATGCCCCGCAGCTTGCTGCGAATGTTCGCCTGCTATCCGCAATACTCCGCAGCTTGCTGCGGCGAAAATTTATTTGTGCCCTGCGCTTCGTGCGTTACGGTTCGTCCGAACCTTTTTTGCCCTTCTTCTTTTGCGCGTCGACTTCGCGCGGGCGCGTCACAGGCGGCGGCGTGTCGTCCCCGTCGGCGACGCGCGGGGCGAGGACCGTGGGCCGCTTCGGCGCGGAATCGGTTGATTGATCGCCGCCCGTCCCGTCGTCTGAATCCCTGATGGCGGGAGGCAGTGTAATCTGCTCAAGCTTCGGCTCGGTGATCGCGAGCGGGAGGTCTGTGTCGTCACGTCTCCGGCCACGCAACAGTGCATATTGCGCCTGACGCTCCTCGGACATCTCGCGCATCCGCTGGCGGTAAAGCTCCTTGATGTCTTCAGGCATCAGCGGGGGCTTCTCGAACGTTTCCTTCGGCTTGTCCTTCAAGTACGCCTTCATGAAATCGACGAAGATCGGAAGCGCGCCGCGACCGCCCGTCATGTCTCGGCCAAGCGACTTCTTGCGCTCTTGATAGCCCATCCAGACGCCGGTCACGTAGGTCGGCGTATAGCCGATGAACCAGACGTCGGTGTGGTCGTTGACCGTGCCGGTTTTGCCCGCCACCTGAACGCCGACCGCCTGCGCCGCCACTGCGGTGCCACCCTCGACGACGCCGCGCATCATCTGCACCATCGTCAACGCGACATATTCGCTCATCACCTTGTAAGTCGTCTTCTCCCAGTCTTCAAGTACCACGCCGTCGCGGTCGGTGACGCGGCGAATCAAGTGTTGTTGATGGCGCACGCCCTTGTTCGGAAAAGCGGAGTAGGCCGACACCATCTGGTCGAGCGGCACCTCCGTCGCGCCGAGGGCTGACGGCAGATACGGAGCCATCGGCTCGGTGATGCCAAAGCGCCTGACCATCTGCGCGCCGGTCTGGATGCCGACCATATCGAGCAGATGAACGGCTTGGATGTTCATCGATTTGGCGAGCGCCGTCTTCAGCGGCACGTCGCCGCCGCCGAGCGAGCCGTCGTAGTTGTGCGGCTGCCAGGGGCCGCGCCTGATCGGCGCGCCGCTGACCACCGACTCCGGCGTCAGTCCCCACTCGACCGCCGCCGTGTAGACGAACGGCTTGAAGCACGAGCCGGTCTGTCGCTTAGCCTGGGTCGCGTTGTTGAATTTGTTGGTCGTGAAGTCGTAGCCGCCGACCATCGCCACGATCTCGCCGTTCCTGGCGTTGACCGACATGATCGCGCCATCCACTTCCGGCACCTGCGATAGATCCACCTTGAGCGTGTGGTTGCCTTCGTTGACCTCTTTGATTTTGAACTCAGCGAGGTCGCCGACCTTGAACTCGCTTTTCGGCTGGCGGCCCGACCAGCCCATCTCTTTGGCGGTCACGGTCGCGGTGTAAGTGCCGAAACGCACCGTGGCCTCGTTCTTCGCCTGATCGACTTTCGTGATGAGTCCCGTGAGGTAGGCGTCCTTTTCGAAATCGTTCGCGTACCAGTCCGGGTGTTTATAGTTCGCCAGCAGTTGGGCGGTGACAGGCGCCGCGCCGCGGTCACCCGTCACCGTCGCGATGTTCTGGCGCACGGAGCGCCATCCGGAGTGGCCGCGATCATAGACGCGAAGTCCGGCGCGCAGCGCTTCATGCGCCTTCTTTTGCGCCTCGACGTTGATCGTCGAATAGACGGAGAGTCCGCTCTGCGCGACGCGCGTCGTGTACTTCTCTTCGAGGTATTGCCGGATCTCTTCGACGGGGTAATTGAAGGATGACGAGCGGAGTTGCGCAGGATAGTAGGCGGTGTCGATGAGTTGGATCGGCTTAGCTTTCGCCGCCTCTACCTCGGCCGGCGAGGCGAACCCGTTCTTCGCCATCAACTCCAGCACCAGGTCACGCCGCTCGCGCGCGGCCTGCGGGTTAACGGTCGGTGAAAGCTGGCTCGGCGCTTTCGGAATCCCGGCCAGAAGCGCCGCCTCTTCGATGGTCAGGTCCTTCGCTTGTTTGCCGAAGTAGGTCTGCGCGGCGGCCTCGACGCCATACGCGCCCGCGCCCAGGAAGATGTTGTTGGCGTACATCTCCATGATCTGGTTCTTGGTGTAGAAGCGCTCGATCTGGAGGGCGACGACCCACTCGTTGATCTTACGTGTATAGGTCTGTTCGGGCGACAGGAACAGTCGCTTGGCGAGTTGCTGGGTGAGCGTCGAGCCGCCCTCGCGGCTGCCGGTCGTGGCGTTCTTCCAGAGGACGCCGAAGATGCGCACCGGGTCGATGCCGAGGTGGTCGTAGAAGCGCACGTCTTCGACGGCGAGGACGGCGTTCTTCATGACCTGCGGAATCTGTTCGTACTTCAGCGGATAGCGTCGTTCAAGCGCAAACTCACCGATGATCGTCTTGCCGTCGTCGGCGTAGACGCGCGTCACTTCGCTCGGCCGATACGACGCCAGCGACGCGACCTCGCCCGCCGCCCTCGAGTAGTTGAGTTCATACGCCAGCACGATGCCCGTCAACCCTCCCGCCGCAATCGCCAGCAACAGCACAGTCGGGAGCCAAAAGCGGCGTAGGATGGAGCGCCTTTTCGCGAGATTGGGGGGCGGCGTGGAGATACGTGAATCTTTAACTGCCATAAAAGCTGTCCTTATTTTCATGAACGTCTGAGGGATGACGTGGAACAGATTCCGGGACCCGGATAAGTATTAAGGCAAAAGTAAAAAGGTCAAAGGCGAAAGTGAAAGTAATCAAGGTGATATGTTTATTCAACCCTTATCCTGGAAACCTTTTGCTCAGGTACTTAAGCTGAATTTTGATGCTATGGATGGCGGCTGCGGCTGCCGCCAGGGGTCGATTATAGCGCACCCGGCGTAACGGCAGGAAACGCGAGCCGGACGCGTTTCAGCCGGTGGGCGCGTCTCGACCAACGTCCCCGGCACGATACGCTTCTAAATGTTTCGCGCCGGAGCGGTTTGACCCGCCCGCGCCGCGCTCATATAATCAGCTGGTTCTCGTACGGGGGCGAAAGGTCTCGACAGGGGTCATGTTCTTCGTGCGGATGCATGCCGGGCTTCTCTACGCAGCTCGTTAAAAAGCATAGGGAAACACAATTGCCAATAATCAAGAATTGGCCCTCGCAGCCTAACCACGGTTAGCGAGCGTCTCGCCGCAAGTTGCTCATGCGCGCGGAGCGAGATGTCACTCAGATGAGCTGGCCTGCTCTTTGTGCTCAGGGAGAGCGGGCGAGACAAAACTGGGCTAGTCGCAGCCGGGGTCTTCGACGCTTCACTGACCCGGTCGCGGCGAACGCGCCCGCGAAAGGCGGGCAGCAGAGAAGCGTCTAAGCATGTAGATTCCGGCGGTGACGGCTCTTGGACCCGAGTTCGATTCTCGGCGCCTCCATTATTTTGCCAAAAGGGTAGGACTACTCTCATGGGAGCGGTTCTACCTTTTCCACTTTCAGAACGGAACTTGCCACAGCGGTCGCCGAGGGCCGCTTCAGAGGATGGCGCGATTGGGTCGCCGACCGGCGGCGCGGTTGCTAGTGATCGGGCGATTGCGGTGCGGTCATGAGTGAGCAAATGCATGGGTGAGCAAATGTACGACTGCATTGTGGTCGGCGCCGGCCCCGGCGGGTTATCGGCGGCGCTCTTCCTGGCGCGTTACCGCCGGCGCGTGCTGACGTTTCACAACAGCAGTCCGCGCAACATCTACTCGCACGGCGTGCATGGCTTCCTGGGACACCACGGCATTCTTCCGACTGAGCTTTTAGAGCGCGGTCGCGATGAAGTGACAAAGCACGGCGGGCTGATTATCGAAGGTTGTGTGACGCACGCCGAGCGCGTCGCCGATAGTCACTTCCGCATCTCGACCGGTGACGAAAAGATCGTCCGGCAGACGTTCGACGCGCGGCGTCTGGTGCTGGCGACCGGCTTGCGCGACCTGACGCCGGACTGCCCCGGCTTCCGCGACTTCTACGGCGCAACGGTGCAGCATTGTCCGGACTGTGACGGTTTTGAAGTGATCGGCAAGCGCGTTGCCGTCCTCGGCCACGGCAAGAATACCGTCGGCTTTGCGCTCCGCATGCTGACGTGGACGGACAAACTGACGCTGCTCACCAACGGCGACCCGGGCGACATCACCGACGAGCACCGCGCGCGCCTCACCGCCCTCGACATCCCCATCACAAACCAGCGCGTCACCAGCCTGGAGGGCGATGCGGAGTCGAAGCAGTTGCGGTCGGTGCGGTTCGACGACGGCTCGACGCTCGACTGCGACGCGCTCTTTTTTAATCTTGGCACCGAGCCGGCTTCCGACCTGCACACGATGCTTGGGTGTCGACTGGATGAAGAGTGCAGCCTGGTGTGGGTGGACGATAATC
>JACDEG010000755.1 GCA_013816505.1 Pyrinomonadaceae bacterium
GTTTCGGAAAGCTGACTTTTGCTTTCTATCTGTTAGCTTTCAACCCCTGATTCACATTATTACCCGTTCAGCTCTGGTCGCACGCCGGGCCAGCCCGACGACAACGAGTTCATCATCATCAGACTCGCCAGACCGCTCACCGCACCCATCGTCATCGGCCATCGCGGTGCTAGCGGATACCGCCCCGAGCACACTCTCGCGGCGTACCAGTTGGCGATTGAACTCGGAGCGGACTACATCGAACCTGACCTCGTCTTAACCAAGGACCGCGTCCTGGTCGCCCGCCACGAGAACGCTCTCGCGATTGTCAATCCGACGACCGGCGCGTTAATCGAGCGAACCACGAACGTGATTGATCATCCTGAATTTGCCGGGAGAAGAAAGACAAAAAGGATTGACGGCCTTTTCATCACCGGCTGGTTCACAGAGGATTTCACACTCGCCGAACTCAAAACTCTGCGAGCCGTTGAGCGTATCCCACAACTCCGCCCGAAGAATACGGAGTACGACGGACTCTATGAAATTCCCACCTTTCAAGAGGTGATTGATCTGGCTCAAGCGATGAGCGCCCAACTCGGACATACGATTGGCATCTATCCTGAAACAAAGCACCCGACCTATTTCGACTCCATCGGACTGTCGCTGGAAGAACCTTTGGTGCGAACACTGCGCAGGAATGGCTACCGTAGCAAGAGCGCGCCGATTTTCATCCAATCTTTCGAGGTCAGCAACCTCAAAGACCTGCGAACGATGACGCCGGTACCACTCGTTCAGCTCATCAATGCGAGCGGGAAGCCCTACGATTTCGTGGTCAGCGGAGACCCTCGCACCTATGCCGATCTGATCACGCCGGCGGGACTCGCCGAGGTCGCCACCTATGCCCAGGGGATCGGACCCAATAAGAACCTGATCGTTCCGCGCGACAGCATGAACCGGCTCTTACCGCCGACGACACTGGTTAACGACGCACACACAGCGGGTCTGCTCGTCCATCCCTTCACGGGCACTGTTGCAAGAAGTGTCATTCAGGTAAACTTGGCCCGACTTAACAATCTTCGTCCTTCCTGCGAGGTCATCCCATGAAGCGCACTCCATCTCCGTTCAAGTGGCGGCATTTCGAGCCGGAACTCATCCTTCTGTGCGTCAGATGGTATCTCCGTTATCAACTTTCTTACCGCGACGTCGAGGAGATGATGCGTGAGCGCGGACTCTCCGTGGATCACTCAACCGTATTTCGCTGGGTCCAGCGGTACGCGCCTGAGATCAATAAAAGGATGCGCCCTCATCTCAAGCTCGCCGGAGCTTCATACCGCATTGATGAAACTTATGTGAAGGTCGGAAAGTCATGGGAATACCTCTACCGCGCGCTGGATGAGGACGGGAACACCATCGAATTCCTGCTCACCGCGAAACGCGATATTACCGCAGTAAAGCGGTTCTTCAAGAAAATGATGCGAGCCGATCATCGCCGCCTCCCGTTTTCGATTAGTGTCGACAAACACGCTTCGTACCCCGAAGCGTTTACCGCTTCACAAGAGGAGAAGGTGATACCTTTCGACTGCCGTCTGCGCCGCACGAAATACTTGACGAACATTGTCGAGCAAGATCACAGATTCATCAGAAGGAGGTGGCGGGCGATGCAGTGCTTCCGCTCGTTCCACACGGCTGAGCGAACACTCGAAGGCATTGAAGCGCTCCACATGATTCATAAAGGACAGGTCAAAAGATTAGCGGGAAGAGACGCGATGGGGCAGGCGAAGTTCGTCGCTTCGCTCTTCCAGATCGCTGCATAGAGAAAAGCGGTTGAGGTTTTGGCGCGCCCCGAAATAATTGTTGCAACGCAGCCGTTTAGACCCTTGTGCCGGCGGCGCTCTACTCCTGGTAATATCTCAGCCTTCGCCGCGCTGTAGCTCTTCAGCTTATCTGTAATGATGACGCGGGGCACGTACTGCAAACCTTTCAGCAGCTTGCGGAAGAACCGCTTGGCAGCCTTTTTGTTCCTGCGACTCTGGACCAAGATGTCCAACACATTGCCATTCTGGTCTACGGCTCGCCACAGATAATGATCTTTGCCGTTGATCTTGATGAACACTTCATCCAAGTGCCATTTGTCGCCGGGTCGCGGACGTCTTCGACGCAACTCATTCGCGTAAGCTTGACCGAACTTGAGGCACCATTCTCGGATCGCTTCATAGGTCACAATTACGCCGCGCACCCGCAGTATCTCTTCGACGTCGCGGTAGCTCTCGTGCAAAGCGAAAGTAGAGCCACACAGTGTGGCTAATGATTTCGGCAGGAAAACGATGACGGCGATAGAGAGGTGCAGTGGCGTGCATCGGCGGAT
>JACDEG010000311.1 GCA_013816505.1 Pyrinomonadaceae bacterium
TATCAATCTTCAGCATCTGATCAGTATGCTGGCTGAGACGATCTTTCTCAAAGAACTGGTGAGAGGGTTTTTATTACCTCCCCGATTCAGCTATTGAGCCTAACTAAATAATCAGCCGCCTTTAGAGTTTTCGGGCGGCGTGTCGTAAACTTCTGAGAGTCTTCTGAACCGAAAATCGAAAGCACTTATTCCACGACCGTATGAGAACTTCGCTGTCTGTCTCTATCTTTTTTCTGACCTGCGTGCTGCTGACGGGAACACCGGTGTTCTCGCAGGTGACGCGCAGCCTGCCGCCAGAAGAGAACGTGGCGAGGAACCTTTCGTCAGCCGCTGAGGTCATCACCGAGCGACACCTGCGCAACGTCCGGCAGTTGACTTCGGGCGGCGAGAATGCCGAGGCTTACTTCAATGGCGACGGCTCGCGACTGATCTTTCAATCGAAACGCGAGGGACGCGGTTGTGATCAGATTTACACGATGCGCGCCGATGGTTCGGATGTGCGCATGGTCTCGACCGGCGGCGGCGCGACGACATGCTCGTACATCTTTCCGAACGGGCGACGGATTCTTTACGCCTCGACGCACCTCAACAGCGCGGAGTGCCCACCGCGTCCCGACTTTTCGCGCGGCTACGTGTGGCCGATTCACGCGACGTTCGACATCTTCACGGCGCGACCCGACGGCACCGACCCGAAGCGGATGACAGACGCGCCCGGCTACGACGCCGAAGCAACCGTCTCGACCGATGGGCGAAAAGTAGTTTTCACCTCGATGCGCGGTGGCGACCTCGACATCTACACGATGGATGCTTCGGGTAAGAACGTCCGGCGTTTGACGACGGAACTCGGTTACGACGGAGGCGCGTTCTTTTCGCGTGACGGCAAGCAGATCGTCTACCGCGCATTTCACCCGAAGACGCCGGAAGAGATTGCGCGCTACAAGCAGAAGCTCGCGGAGAACGTCATCGAGCCGAATGTGTTCGAGGTGTGGGTGATGAACGCCAACGGCACGAATAAAAGACAGGTGACGAAACTCGGCGCGGCCAGCTTCGCGCCGTACTTTCTGCCGGACGGCAAGCGGATCATCTTTGCATCGAATGTCAACGATCCGAAGAAGCGCAACTTCGATCTGTACATTATCAACGCCGACGGCACCGGACTTGATCGCGTGACGTACAACGAAACCTTCGACGGCTTCCCGATGTTCTCGCCCGACGGCAAGCGTCTGGTCTTCGCGTCGAACCGCAACGCCAAAGAGCGCGGCGACACGAATGTGTTTATCGCCGACTGGGTTGAGTAGGAGATTAAGAGATTGGGTTGTGGCTCAAAGAGGAGATGTCAATACCGCCTGCTCAAGCTACAGCGGGCTTAGTGCTACATCAGGACTCGCCCAAGCCAGAGCAGGCGGTGCTGACTTGTACCTTCTAGCGTTGATCCTTTACTGGAAATTGAGGTTGACAGCTTTTCGAGATTTGAAATCATGCGTCACAAATTCCTTCGTAGCTTTCTCGTCGTCGCGCTCCTTGCGTCGAACGCTTTCGCGCAGCAACCGGCGCGGACGATTAACAGCGCCCCCGATGCGGAACGTCTACGCGCACACGTCACTTACCTTGCCTCAGACAAATTAGATGGCCGGCGCACCGGCACGGTAGGCGCGGAAGCGGCGGCGCAATATATCGCTGAAGAGTTTAAGCGGCTCGGTCTGCGTCCCGTCGTGCGGCAGAGCAATGCGCCGTCACAGGGAAAAGAAGGAAAGAGCGGGGCGACTTTTTCCGCTTACGCGCAAGCCTTCCCGTACGTCGCGGGCGTCGAGCTTGGCGAAGGTAACGCGATGAGTTTCTCGCTGCGTGCAAGTGACACAGCGGCGGGTGCGAAACCCGCGTCGCTCGATCTGCGCCTTCGAGAAGACTGGATGCCGCTCGGCTTCAGCGGAAACGGGCGCGTGGATAAAGCGCCGGTCGTGTTCGTCGGCTACGGCATCAAGGCAGGAGAGTTAAATCACGACGACTACGCCGGGGGCGACGTGACGAATCGCGTCGCCGCCGCCTTCGCCGGCACGCCCGACGGCGACAATCCGCACGGCAAGTTCGCGCTCTATGGCGACCTTCGTTTGAAGGCCGCCGCCGCGCGCGGGGCCGGCGCGAAGGCATTCGTCATCATCGCGACCGAAGATATCTTCAAGGAGGACAAACTCGCGCGCCTCGCGTATGACAACGCGGGCGGCGACGCGGGCCTGCCGGTGATCGTCGTGTCGCGACAGTTCGCCGCTCAGGCCAGCGGACGGAGCCTGACGGAGTTGCGTGAGTTCGAGAAAGAAATGCGTGCTGGCGCCGCCGCCCCTCGCTTCACGCCGGACGCTACACTCAGCATCGCCGTCAACGTCATGCGCGTCGAGCGACCTGCGCACAACGTCGTCGGCATCCTTGAAGGCTCCGACCCGCAGTTGAAGAATGAAGCGATCATCATCGGCGCGCACTACGATCATCTGGGGCGCGGCGGGCAGGGGAGTCTCGCCGCGCGCGCGGGCGAGATTCATCACGGCGCGGACGATAACGCATCGGGCACGGCGGCCTTACTCGAACTCGCGCGACTCTTCGTCGAGGAACGCGGCAAGTTGCGGCGCTCGGTCATCTTCATCGCGTTCG
Source organism: Pyrinomonadaceae bacterium (assembly GCA_013816505.1). Classification (GTDB taxonomy): domain Bacteria; phylum Acidobacteriota; class Blastocatellia; order Pyrinomonadales; family Pyrinomonadaceae; genus JACDEG01. The sequence continues at coordinate 2,644 of JACDEG010000311.1, forward strand.
GTGGTGAGGAAGAAGGACTGCTCGGCTCAAACTTTTACGTTAATAACCCGGCGATGCCGCTCGCGCAAACCGTCGCGATGGTCAACATGGACATGATCGGGCGCTTGAAGGAAGACCGTCTGCTGATCGGCGGCACAGGCACCGCGCCGGAGTGGAAGGCGTGGATCGCACGCGCCAACGCCGACCCAGATATCAGGATGGTCGTCGCGATGAATGGGGCCGAGGGGAAGACGGCGAACGCGAATGGTTCCGGTGTTGAAGTTCCGGCGGTCGTCGGGGCGAACGGTCAGATGATGGCGACCACGAGTCTGCGCGGGCGTTTCGCTCTGACGCTTAACGAAGACGGCTTCGGACCGAGTGACCACTCGTCGTTCTACGCAAAAAAGATTCCGGTGCTCTTCTTCTTCACGGGAACGCACGAGGATTACCATAAGCCGTCGGACACGGCGGAGAAGATCAACTACGAAGGTACGACGCGCGTCGTCTCGTTCGTCCGCGAGATCGTGCGCGATGTGCAAGCGAGTGAGCGCCGCCCGACCTATGCGCTCGCGCGAAGTCAGAGTGCGGGGCGCGCGACCGGCTTTCGCGTCTACCTCGGTACGGTGCCGAACTACGCCGAGACGACGGACGGGATGAAGCTCGACGCGGTGCGCGATGATTCGCCGGCGGCGAAGGCCGGACTGCGCGCCGGCGATGTGATCGTGAAGCTGGCCGGGCGCGACGTGCGCAATGTTTACGATTACACCTCCGCGCTCGCCGAGATGAAGGCCGGAGAGGAGTATGACGTGGACGTGATGCGCGACGGTCAGCGCTTAATGATGAAGCTCACTCCAGCCGCGCGGAAGTAGTGATGAGGACTGAGACACATTCCTCTCATCACTCAGTGCTCTTCAGCGACTCGGTTGCGGCGTCGTTCGTTGTCCGTCTGTCTTGAAAAGGATTGGCCTTTGGCGCAGAATACGCGCGGCAAAATCTTGCTCGGATATTTCTCGTGAAGGCGCGAGTTTATCATTATTTCGTCCCCGCCTACGCCCCGCTCCGCGAAGGGTTCTGATTTGATGATCGGACAGACCGTCTCCCACTACCGCATTCTCAGCCGACTCGGTGAGGGTGGGATGGGTATCGTTTACGTCGCTGAAGACCTGCGTCTCGGTCGCCACGTCGCGCTTAAAGTCCCGACCGCCATCGGCGGCGAGAAGAAATATCGCGCGCGATTCCTGCGCGAGGCGCGGGCGATTTCGGCGCTCTGTCATCCGAATATTGCCACCGTCTATGACTATGGCGAGACCGATGGGGGGCAGCCTTACATCGTGATGGAATTGGTCAACGGTCAGACGCTCAGCGACATCCTGCTGGCGAGCGCGTTAACGATCTCACGTGCCGTTGAAATCATCGAGGATGTCGCGAGCGCCCTGGCCGAAGCCCACCACCGCGGCATCATCCATCGCGACATCAAACCGTCTAACATCCTGATTAACGAGCGCGGCGAAGTGAAGGTGCTCGACTTCGGACTCGCGAAACAACTCGAAGAGGAGGGCGCGTCTGGCCCCGGTCCGTACGCGCCGACGATGCTCTCGACGCAGACGCGCAGCGATGTGGTCGTCGGTACACCGCTCTATCTTTCGCCGGAACAGGCACGCGGCGCGAAGGTCGACCGGCGCAGCGATTTGTTCGCGCTCGGCGCGCTGCTCTACGAATGCGTCGCGGGTCGCCCCGCCTTCTCCGGCGCAAACGTCATCGAGATCGGCGCGCAAGTGCTGCACATCGACCCGGCCCCGCCGTCGCGGTTCAATCCACGCGTGCCGTCGGAATTGGATCGCGTCATCCTGAAGGCGCTCGCCAAGAAACCCGAAGCGCGCTATCAATCAGCCGCCGAGTTGATCGACGACCTGCGCGCGGCGCGGGGGCGGCTTTCGACAACAGACACGACTCGCACGCGGCGGCTGATGACGCAGACGATGCCGGGCGCGCGTTCGAGTCTGCTGATGACGCTGTCCGAGAATTTGCGCCGCCCGCGATTGTCGCCCGCCGCCTTTATCGCGGCGCTGGCAGTGATGATCTTCGGCGTCTGGGGTTACGCGCGCTGGCGTGCTCCCGCGCTCCACCAACCGCTGCCGGAGGCCGTCACGTGGGCCGAGCAGGGAGCGAATTTCCTTCGCGCCGGCGCTTACGACCAAGCTCGGCGCGCGCTCGAACGCGCCGTCGAAGTGGATGGGAAGTTTGCGCTTGCGCACGCGGAACTGGCCGAGGCGTGGGCCGAATTGGACTACTCCGACCGGGCCAAAGACGCGCTGCTGGCAGCCGGCAGACTCGTCCCCGAACGTTCGGCGCTGCCGCAACTCGACGCCCTCTATCTCGACGCCGTGACCGCCACCGCGACGGGCGACTTCGCGCAGGCAATTAAATCTTATCAGGAGATTACGCGGCGCAAGCCGAAAGACGCGCAGGCTTACGTCGATCTCGGTCGGGCCTACGAGAAGAGCGACGAGGTGCAGCCCGCGATTGATAATTACGTCCGGGCGGCGGACCTCGACCCGCAGTACGCGACGGCCTTCCTGCGACTGGGCATCCTCAACGGGCGGAAGCAAGACCTGCCGAGCGCGCTGGCGAATTTCGAGAAGGCAGAGAAACTCTACGAGGCGCAGAACAACACAGAGGGGCGCACCGAGGTGTTGCTGCGGCGCGGCGCGTTGCGTGACGTGCTCGGCGACTACCCGGCGGCGGGCGCCGATTTGCAGCAGGCGTTGAAATTCGCCGACCTCAGTAAGAATGTATACCAACGCACTCAGGTGCTGTTGGCTTTAAGCAGCGTCTACTACTCTGACAGCGGACGGTTGAACGAGGCCGAGCAGTACGCGCGCGAATCGGTCACGCTTGCGCAGTCCAATGGTATGTACAACCTGACGGGGCGCGGTCTGGTCGACCTCGGCAACATCCACCTGGTGCGTGGCGACTACGGTGAAGCGGAAAACCATTTTCGTCAGGCGCTCGATCTGGCACAGCGATACAAGACGCGCCGCCACGAAGCGCGCGCGGGGCTATCATTGGGGAGCGTCCTCATCCAGCAGGCTAAGACGGACGAAGGGATCCGCTACGTCGAGCAGGCGCTGGCCTATTACCTGTCTGCCGGATTCCGTAAAGAGGCGTTGCAGGCTTACAGCTTACTGGGACGCGCCAACCGTCGGAAGGGTGATTACGAAGCCGCGCTCCGCGCCTTCGAGCAGCAGCTCCGGGCCGCGCAGGAGATAAACTTCACGCAGCACGTCGCGCTCTCGCACGGTGACATCGGCTCTGTGCTCGTTCGTCAGGAACGATACCCCGAAGCCCTCAAGCACTTCGAAGAGAGTCACGCCATTAACAAAGCGCGCGACAACAAACAGGGTGTCGGCTACAGTCTGGTAAATCAGGGCCACGTGCTCGCGAAACTGGGACGGTGGGCGGAGGCGCGCGCGGCACTCGATCAAGCATTCACGATTGCGGATCAGCCGAGCGGCTATAAGAATTTACTTGCCAATCTCTATTTGGTGAAGGCGGAAATGGCCCTCGGCGAGCGGCAGTTTACGGAGGCGAGGACGGCGAGCAGGCAAGCCCTGACGCTGGCCGGGACGCAGAACCCGGAGGCCGCGGTTGACGCCCACCGGATGCTCGGCCTGGCGCTGGCCTCCTTCGGCAAAATGGTTGAAGCGAAGCGGTCGTGCGAAGAAGCGGTCAAAGTCGCCGCGCGCGTCGGCGACGAAAAACTGCGCTTCCAATCGCTGCTGGCACTAGCCGATGTGTTGTTGGAGAGCGGCGACAACAAAGATGCGTTGGATAGCGCGCGGCGGGCGCATCAGCACTTCGCGCAAAACGGACAAGATGATTCGGCGTGGCGCGCACTGCTCATCGCTGCTCGGTCCAGCCGCCGCACCGGGCAAAATTCGGAAGCACGTGAGTACGCTGGACGCGCCCGCGCGCTACTCGTGGGCCTTGAGCAAAAATGGGGGGAAGAGCAGTACCGCGGATACCTCTCGCGCCAGGATGTTCAGCACCTTAGCCGACAGCTCAACGAAGTAGTGACTGTCGACAAGTAGTTTCACCACACAACCCTCAAAGGAGAATTAACATGCCTGCCGACGAACCGATCACCATCAAGGGCGGCTCCGTGACGATTGAATACAACGAAGGCGATTTCGAAGCAGAGCCTGACGGTAAGTATTGTTGCAAGAAGAAGACGATCCGCCGGATCGAGATTACCGGCGGCGGAGTTAGTCTCAACGAGAAGGTGGATGGTAACGACTGTGTTATCAAGGTCTATTACAGCTGACAGCCACAGTTGACCGCCGCCGAGCGATTGACCTCAATCAACTATCGTAAGCCTCAGTGAAATGTGGAATGCTCAACCGCGCGCTGCCGCCGGGAGCGAGAGGCCCCCTCGCCTGCCATGCGCGCCGCCGAGCGCGAACACATCGTGCCGCGACCACCACTCATTGGGGAAAACTATAGGACTGACGCAACGAAGAAGGAATCAACCACCGATGAACACGGATGGACACAGATGTTTTGCTGCGGCTGCCCTTATTCTGTACCAATCTGTGTTCATCGGTGGTTAAGTTTTGGTTTGTGCGTCAGCCCTAACTATATAAGGTGGAATGCTGCATCTTTGAACGATGCGGAAAAATCCTTTTCAAAACCCAGGGAGCTGAGCGCCGGTTGGGCGCTTGCATTGTGCTTGGCCGAGGCATATAAAAGTTGCGCCTTACAACTTCTCAAGTCTTCACTCTCAAACGAAAGGATCCTTACTCACCATGCTTAACCTCGGCAGAGTCATCAGCAACGTCGCCAACGCATTTACCAGCGTCCCACACCCAGATGATAACAAAGC
>JACDEG010000756.1 GCA_013816505.1 Pyrinomonadaceae bacterium
TGGTAATAGTACGTGCGCCCTGTTGGTTGTCGCCGCAATTCGTCGAGGAAGTCAGCGGCGCTTCTGTTCGTCAGATCAACGATCTGCTCGCCCTGCCCGCGTAACTCTTCAACTTTATCGCGCTCGAAAGATTGCCCCTCAGACGAGAGCAGCGGCGAGAGCGGCTCGAAGGTGACGCCGTAGCGGACTTTGAGTTCGTTGCCTTCGGAGGGAAAGAGCGCGAGGCGCAGGTAACGTTCGCAGCGATTGCGCGACACATATTGCGCCAGGCGCTGTGCGCCGAGCACCCTCTGTGTAGCAAAGGATTGTGGTCGCTTAGATTCGTCTTGAGAATTAGACATCGCGAGGGAGTTATGACGTGTTAGAACATTTACTTCTTTCGGACGGGGACGATGGTCAGCGTCGCTGTTTCGGCTTCGCGCACGGCGGCACGTAACAACTCACGCGATTCTTCGTGCGCACCGTCCGTGCTGCTTAGAAACTCCTGTACGCGCTCCTTGTGCGGGCTGTATGTGACTTTGCGGTCGAACAACTCACCGAACTCGCTCTGATCAAGCGTCTGTTCCAGCTTCTCAATTGCCTCCGCATCACACTTGAGCGTGGTGCGGAAACTGCATTTCACCGCCTGATCGCCGGCGCGCAACGTGACGGCGCCCGACACCCGCGGCTGCGTCGCGGCAACATCTTTTAAGAGTTCCTTAATTTCTTCCAGGCGCGCGACCGTGCGTTTCTCTTCCGCATGAAGCGCCGTGTACTCCACGATCAGCGACTCAATGCCGGATTGATCGAGTGAACCGGCACCTGCAACATCCGGCGGGTTCGCGTAACACTCTGTGCACAGCACAAGCGCGGTGCGCGTCTGTGTTTCGTCTTGAGGAATGAACTGCTCGCAGCCGACACACGCGACATAGTAGGCGGTGATACATTCAAGGCATACTGCCGTTCCTCCTCTGGTCGTGGTGTTGTTCGTCGCCGAATTGATCTTCTGCTCGCATTCGGCGCACATGAAGGAGACAGTGTTCGGCTCCTGCTGATCTCCCGATGTTACGGCGTCGTTCATCATCTCTTTCCACATCATTAATAGTCGCTCAACGCTTTGATCAAAGCATCTCTCGTGTCAGTGAAATACTGGACGGTGATCTTCGTTGCCATGTCGTCGGAGAGATCAACGAGCTGCTTTCTTGCCGAAACCGGAGCGAGAAGGATGGTCGCCCCCTTCTCGACGGCGAGTTCGGCGACACTGACCACGTTGTAAAGTGGGTCAACCGATCCACCGAGATTAAGCCCACCAACAACGACGAGACCCCCTTTGAGGTTCTTCTGCAACAACGCGCTGCACAGCGCCAGCAGAGTTGCAACGCCGAGCGCGCTTCCGCTGCGCGATGCATCGAAGGAGCGTAGTTGCACGGAGAATTCATGGGCGCGGGGATCACGGTCGCCGACAAGCTCAACTTTCCGTGAGTAGAGGTTTTGTTCAGCGTAGCGGACGCTTTCGGAGAAGGCTTGCGGCGTCGGGCGGTTGAGGATTTTAACGCCCGCACCCGGATTCTCATTAACCTCGATGCGGTAGAGTCCCGGATTCTCGTCCATCCCGCCGGGACTAATCGCCCACACTTGACCGGGCGGCAACGGGTCGCCGCCGATGCTGTCTTCGCTTTGCAGTTCAGGCGTGACGACAAACTTTTCGATGCCCTTATCATACATTTGATAGCTGAATTGCGTGTTCCTGAACTCGGCGGCTCCGATACGTTTCTGTTGCTCCTTCACACGCCGCCGACATTCGAGCGCGAGCCGCACCGCCCATTCCAAATCCTCATCCGGGAGTGGTTGGTTTATGTCTCGGTGAATCAACTTAAGTAAGCCGCTGATCGTCTTCTGCACGGCGGTCGTGTCTCTGCCGCTCAAGGCACTGCCGAACAGGACACGTCCCATCAACGCAGCGACACGGTTTTGCGAACGCAATTGCGCCCAGCACTCGGAGAGATAGTCACTGACGAGACCAAAGTGATCGGTGAAGTTTGTTGTGCTCAGCTTTGGTATGTCCCAGCCCGGGAGATAAGCATGGATGCGATCCATGAAAGCGGTGTCGTTGCGCATCTCCGGCGGGAGTGGTCCGAAAAGATGCCCGATGCGCTGCTGGTGCTCAACGTCAACGTCAAAGTTGCCGACCATGATGATGCCGCCGTCAGCGCGGATGCTCTCTTTGCCGCGACTGAACTCGCCGGACTCCATGTATCCCTTCATTATGTTGACGCCGTCCTTCTGATCGAAGGAGACACCGGAGACTTCATCAAACCATATCACGTCGTACTGACAGACAAGCCCGCGTTGCCCTGAAG
>JACDEG010000757.1 GCA_013816505.1 Pyrinomonadaceae bacterium
CTTTTGAATGTTGCCGAGCAGGCGACCATCATTGCCATCGTCGCGGTCGGCATGTCTTTCGTCATCATCACCGCCGGGATTGATTTATCAGTCGGCTCGGTGCTCGCCTTTGCCGGAGTGGTTATGGCGAGCGCGCTTCATCGCGGACTGCCTCTGCCGGTGGCGTTGATGATCGGCTTAGGGACGGGATTCTTTTGCGGGCTGGTGAACGGGTTGCTGATCACCATCGGGCGTCTCCCACCTTTCATCGCCACGCTGGGCATGATGAGTGTGGCCCGCGGCACGGCTTTGATGTTCACGGAAGGAAGGCCGATCTCAGGTTTCTCGGAAGGTTTCCGCTCGCTCGCCACCGGAGAGACGCTGCGCGTCCCGACGCCTGTGGTCATCATGGTCGTCGTCTATACAGTCGCTTATTTCGTTTTAAGGCGCACCAAGCTAGGTCGCTACACATACGCCATCGGGGGCAATGAAGAGGCCGCGTTGCTGTCCGGCATCAACGTCAAGCTATACAAGACGATGGTTTATGGACTTGCCGGTTTGCTCAGTGGATTGGCGGCTATTCTGCTAACGGCGCGCTTGAATTCGGCGCAGCCTATCGCCGGGATGAATTACGAATTGGACGCTATCGCCGCTACCGTCATCGGCGGCACAAGTTTGCTGGGCGGCGAAGGAACTGTCGTGGGGACTTTGATCGGCGCGCTAATTATGGCAGTGTTGAGAAACGGCCTGAACCTCTTAACCGTCTCTTCCTTTTTTCAACAAGTTGTCATCGGCTCGGTCATCATTGTCGCCGTGCTGATTGATATGGCATTAAAGAGGCGTGGGAAATAGCCCGCAAGAAGAACCGTCCGCGAAGAAGGAGAAACGCCGATGAAGAAGAGTCTGTTTTTTATTCTGTTAGGAACACTGTCAATCGCTCTTCTAAGTTGTCAGCGCGGCGGCGACCAAGCCGGCGGCGCGCCAAGAATTGCTTTCGTGATGAAGACCGCAAATAATCCCTTCTTTATCGAGATGCAAAAGGGGGCTGAAGAAGCGGCTAAAAAGTTAGGGGTTAACCTGATCGTGCAGGCGGCGGAGCGCGAGGTTGATGTCGAAAAGCAAATGCAGATCGTCGAGAATTTGATTCAAACGAAAGTCGCAGCGCTATGCGTCACGCCGAGCGGCTCGCGCGAGATTGTCCCGGCCATTGAGAAAGCTAATCGCGCGGGCATTCCCGTGATAATCATAGATACGCGCGTGGACGCCAAAGCCTTGAGCGAATCGAATGGGAAGATCGCGTCCTTCATCGGCTCGGACAATTATGAGGGCGGCAAGCTCGCCGGCGAATTCATCGCCAAACGGCTGGGCGGCAAAGGTAAGGTGGCGGTGCTCGAAGGCATCCCCGGCCACGAGACTGGCGACTCTCGCCTGAGAGGCTTCCGCGAGGCCATCATGGCGACACCCGGAATCGAGATCGTCGCCTCTCAGACAGCGAATTGGGAGCGGGATCAGGGCTTCAACGTCTTCCAGAACATTCTTCAATCCCACCCTGAAGTGCAGGCCGTGTTCGCCTGTAGTGACCTGATGGCGTTAGGGGCCGTCGAAGCGATTGCCGCCGCGAAAAAGACCGGGCAGATCACGGTCGTCGGCTTTGACGCATCGGACGAAGCACGCGAGGCCGTTGGGCGGGGCACGATGGAGGCTACCGTCGCACAGTCTCCCTCGGAGATGGGTGCGCTCGCGGTGGAGAACGCTTCCCGTTTGATCAAAGGTGAGGGGATAAAAGATGAGATCGTCGTCCCCATCAAACTCGTCACGAAAGAAAACGCGGGCGCGGCGGATGCAGGCAAATGACGATGAGCAGGAGCGAAGGACAGATGAATAAGAAGCTAAGTATCGGCGTGATCGGGTTGGGTCGGCTCGGCAGTTCGTATGCCAGATATTTTAAGAATCGCATTGACGGCGCAACATTGGTGGCTGTGTCAGACGTGAACGAAGCTTTCGTCGCATCGCTGGCGACGGAGTTGAGCATCTCCAAACGATATGGTCGCTATCAAGATTTGATCGCTGATGCGGAGGTTGAGGGTGTGGTCATCGTCAGTCCCACCAGCACGCATCAAGAGATCGTGATTGCAGCGGCGAAACGTGGTAAAGCGATCTTTTGTGAGAAGCCTCTGTCAATCTCACTCGATGCGGCACGCGAGATGCGCCGCGTCGTCGAGCAGTCGGGCGTGTTCTTCCAGATGGGTTTTATGAGGCGGTTCGACAAAGGGTATGTGGCGGCCAAGCGAAAGATTGAAGAGGGTGTCATCGGCACGCCGGTGGTCTTCAAATCATCCTCGCGCGACCCGTAC
>JACDEG010000758.1 GCA_013816505.1 Pyrinomonadaceae bacterium
ATTCAGATACTTCACACGCCGAAGTCTGCAGTCTAAGGGGAGCACTTTCTCTTCTTGTGATGAGGTGAATGCCTCGGGGTAAGCGGCATTCTTATCGACACTGATCGAGTACGGGAGTCTCCTGTGATCTGCTCTCATCATCTTCTTAAAAAACCGTTTCGCGGCAGAAACATCACGTCTCGCCGAGAGCATGAAGTCGATTGTCTGCCCTTCTTTATCAATGGCGCGATACAAATACTTCCAAGACTTCCCGACTTTGACGTACGTCTCGTCGATGCGGTAAGAGGCGCCGCTCAGCTTCAAGTGCGGGCGGATTCGTTTATTTATTTCCGGGGCATATCTTTGTACCCAACGAAAGACTGTCGAGTGATCCACATCGAGTCCGCGCTCTCGATTGATCTCTTCGACGTCGCGGTAAGAGAGTTGATACCTGCAATACCATCTGACGCACAAAAGGATGATGTCGGGCGCGTAGTGGCGCCACTTGAAGGACTGAGAGTTGGGCTTCATGGACCGGACCTAACAAGTATTGATAAACGAGCGTGAGGCGTTGGATTATAACTGAGAATCAATTGCTGCAACGCATTATGGAAGGGCGCCCCTGCGGTGGTAGCTTCGAGTTGCTAAAGCTTGAACGCTATCACTGAAAGGAGAACCCTTATGAGTTGTTACTATGTCGGACTCGACGTGCATCAGGCAAGCATCTGCATCGCCGTCCTGAACGCCGACGGCAAGCTGGTGATGGAGTCGGTCGTCGAGACCAGCGCCGCGACCATCCTCGACTTCCTCAAGGCCTTGCGCGGGCATGTCGAAGTCACGTTTGAGGAAGGCACGCATGCCACGTGGCTCTACGACGTGCTGAAGAGAACCAAGGCCAAAGTTATCGTCTGCGACCCGCGTAAGAACCGGCTGCTGCACGAGGGCAACAAGTCGGACGAGGTTGATGCGCGCAAGATGGCGCAGTTGCTGCGAGCGGGGTTATTGTCGCCGGTCTACCACGGCGAGCACGGCGTGCGCGATCTGAAAGAGTTGGTGCGCAGTTACGAGTATCTGGTCGAAGACTCGACGCGCGTCATGAATCGGATCAAGGCGATCTTCCGCGGTCGCGCCATCGCCTGCGCCGGCGCGGACGTGTATAAGCCGCGGCAGCGCGAAGAATGGCTGGAGAGATTACCGGAACCCGGAGTGCGCGCTCGCGCCGCACGCTTGTATTGCGAACTCGACCATCTGACGGGCTTGCGGCGTGAGGCGCGGCAAGAGATGCTCGCCGAGAGCCGCCGCCACGAGGCATGCAAGATACTGCGGCAAGTGCCGACACTCGGCACCGTTCGTATCGCGCAGTTGATCTCTGCTGTCTCGACGCCGCACCGCTTCCGCTCGAAGCGGCAGTTCTGGTCTTATTGTGGACTGGCGGTCAGAACACGTTCGAGCGCCGATCACCACTTCGTCGGCGGCGATCTACGACGCTCTGCGAAAGCGACGACGCGCGGCTTAACACAAGATCACAACCGCACGCTGAAGTACGTGTTCAAGGGCGCGGCGTTGACGGCTTCGCGGTGTGAGCCGTTCAAGTCTCATGACGCCGAGTTGCTGGGGCGTGGGTTGCGCCCCGAGTTAGCGCGGGTGACTGTCGCACGTAAGATCGCGGCAGTCACGTTAGCGGTGTGGAAGAAAGGCGAAGCGTTTGATGCCGATAAATTAATCAAGCACGCTTCATCAGCTGACTCTACAGTCGGCTGACCATAAGGGTTCGATGATCACTAAGAGCCGCTAACGAAAAGTCTGTTCTGCGAAAGGTTCGAGGTTGAGTATCTGCGGGTTGTGTGGGCTACGGGCGAACGAAGAGCGCCGATGTCCCTGCTGCAACATTATGCCACCTCGGATGACCAAAGAAAGCATTAGGCGAAGGCACAAGACGAGCCGAAGTCTGAGATAGAACACTGGTCAACTCTTTACGGAGTGACCGTCGTGCTTGATTAAGAACAGACCTGGGCGACAACGCTTACGAGCATCGGCGAGCAGGTCAGCCGCTAAGTCACATCGCGTGGCTCACGAGTAGGTTGAGGGCTGGCGGTTGAAGAAAACTCTCTTGATCGCCCGCGTCGGGGAAAGTTTTTCCTTGACACGCCCCTTTCATAGAACACTACCCGTGATGGTACGAGAGGGCACAGCGATACCGTCCAGCAAAGCGCGATTCCATGAGGCGATAAGTACACCTGACATTGACGGCCGGGCGTGTGTTACGCGCTCCGCTCGGCGCGCGTCAAAACTTTCGTGGCGCGTCTTTGCAGGCCTCGATCTGAACCTTTTCATCCAGTCCGAGGCGCTGGCG
>JACDEG010000009.1 GCA_013816505.1 Pyrinomonadaceae bacterium
TTGATATACTCCCGCAGGCGAGTGGTCGTAGAGTGTTGATTAGGCATAACCAACTACTCTAAACGAGGATGCAACTCGTTGCCACTCGCTAACTTACAGAATGTGTCCCGGCTTCAGGGATGTCAGATGTTAGTCAGAGGAGATTTAATAACATCTAACATCTGACATCCAGCATCTGCTTTCAATCCATATCGGCTTCGTCGATGTCGAAGTTGGCGGAGACTTTCTGCACGTCGTCGTGATCTTCGAGCGCCTCCATCAGCTTGAGCATCTGCTTGGCCTCAGCGCCTTCGAGCTTGATGTGGTTCTGCGGCAACATCTCGATCTCGGCGACCTGCGGCTCGACGCCCGCCTTCTTCACCGCGTCGAGTACGGCGTCGAAGCTTTCAGGCGCGGTGATGATCTCGAAGCTGTCCCCATCGTCGCGCAGGTCTTCGGCACCCGCATCGGTGACGACCTCGAACAACTCGTCTTCGGGCTTGGCCGCCTTGTCGACGACAATGTAACCCTTCTTGTCGAACAGATAGCCGACCGAACCCGCAGCGCCGAGGTTGCCGCCGTTCTTGCCGAACAGGTGCCGGATTTCGGCGACCGTGCGATTGCGGTTGTCGGTCATCGACTCGACCATCACCGCGACGCCGCCGGGACCGTAACCTTCGTATGTAATCTCGTCATAGCTGACGCCTTCGAGTTCGCCGGTGCCGCGCTTCATCGCGCGGTCAATCGTGTCGTTCGGCATGTTCGCGGCCTTCGCGTCAGAGACGGCTTTGCGCAGACGTGCGTTCGCCCCGGGGTCGCCGCCACCGAAGCGCGCCGCGACCGTGATTTCTTTAATCAGCTTCGTAAAAACCTTGCCGCGCTTAGCATCGAGCGCGCCCTTTTTGTGTTTAATAGTATGCCACTTGGAATGTCCAGACATGTTTGATGAGTTCCTCGGAATAAACTTGATTCGTCAGCGTTCAGCAGTCAGCTATCAGCGAACACGAATTTGGCCGCGCAGCACAAACGTAAAAGAGCATTGGCGATACATCTCCGGCTGAAAGCTGTCTGCTGATAGCTGAACGCTTACCTTGATTCAAACTGAAGCGGGGTCGGAATATAGCACAACTCGCGCGGCTTTTCTTTGTTCGCGGCGAACGGCATAAGCGCGACACAGAGACGCCCCGCACGGTAACTTATGCCAGCCGCCCGTCACTATTCACCCGCGTTTTTGAGGCCATCAACTCGCTCATGGCGTCCAGCCGCGACTCCCAATCGTGGAGCGCGGCTGCCTCGCGGCGGCGCCTCATGGCTTCCTCGTCGTCCGTGTGGTGAAGCGCCTGTTCCACTGCCTGAAGGAAACTCTGCGGGTCGCTCAGTGAAGTCAACAAGACGTTGTGCTGGCGGTTGAAGTCGCGGACGAAAGGCAGGTTGGTCGAGACGACCGGCTTGCCCATTGCGAGGTACTCGTTGATTTTAGTGGGCACCACCGTGGCGGTGTACGCGTCGTTGACGTAAGGCACGATACATATGTCGAAGAAGTTTATGTAACCCGCGATGGTGTCGTGCGGTTGCTGTCCGAGGAAGTGTGTGTTTGGAAGCTTGCGGAGTTCGCCGACTGAAGTTTGCAGCGGGCCGACGAAGACCCACGACCACTCGGGGCGCGCGCGAGCCATCGCCTCCAACAAATCGAAGTCCACGTGCCGGTGCAGGCCACCGACGTAACCGATCACCGGGCGCGGCAGCTTTAACGCGCCCGCCGCATCTTGATCGGGCGAGAACCTGTCGAGGTTGACACCGAAGGGAAAGATATGCACCCGCTCGTTCGTCCACTGTGCGCAATGTGCGGCGAGTTCGGCGTTCTGTGCGAAAACGAGATCAGACGCCTTCACGACTTCCCTTTCGCTCTTCTTCAGCCGTTTCGCTTGCGGCGTCAGTTGCGAAAAGTCGGCGATGCAGTAATAAACAACGACGCTGCGCGGCGTGCGTAGCAACTGAATCAGGTCGCTCGCCGTGTCAGTCGGCAGGTACGTCAAAATCACCGGGTCGCGGAGTTTCAGTTTCCGCGTGGCGTTGAGTATGAGCGGGAGAAACAGTTGTCGGTTGACGCGGCGCTGCCACGACGACCCGAACGGCGGCATCACGACCGGCGCGCAGACATAAAGATTCGGTGCCACCTGACGCACGCCGCCGGACGACCACGAGCGCGTCCAGAATTTGAGGCGCGCGGCGACCCGCCCGGCGTCGCGCAAATCAGGGGAACGCACGCCCGTGTTTTCGATGTAGAGCACGCGGTTGCCAGACTGTGCTAGCCGCGACGCAATCTCTTGGTGACCCTGCCATAAAAAATCCCATTCAATGCTTGAGATGATGACGAAATCGCGATTAGCAATCATTCAGTGTGTAACTAAACCAGCGTGATATTTTCAGGGGCGGGCTTTATAACTTGAGGAGCCGCGCGTCTCGTGTGCAAAGGCCAAACTTTATGCCCGACAAATTACCGCTATTTGATTGCCGGGGCAACTCCGAGTACTTAACAGGTGCGGATGACTGAACACGAACGGATGTCATCACGGAGACGCGCCTTGTTTTTTTGCAACCGCATAAACCGGTATATTGCCTCCGCCCCGCCGCCGGGGTGACGCCTCAAAGCGAAACTGTCAATCGCTCACTTTAATTGTATGAGTAGTCAAATCGCTCTGGTCTTCATCTTCACTTTCGTCATTCATCTGATAAGCACTCTGGCGTACTCGGTGCGGATCGCCGGCGCGCGGACGGGCAGAGTGGCCGTCTCCCTCTCGCTCTTTAACATCCTGATTCTATTTTCAAGAACCGCTAATTCCCTACAGGGGCCGCTATTGGCGAAGCACGTCGAGGAAGACATCCTGCGCGGCACGACCGCCGGGGCCGTCACTGATTTCCGTTGGGTGCTGTTTGCGTCCACGCTGGCGACGATCATCGGGGGCCTACTGATTCCGACCGCCCAGCGTCTGTTCAGCACCGCCGTCGAAGCGTTCGACGTCTATCGCTCGATCCCGCGTCTCGTTCTGCGCGTCTTCACCGCATCGGGCTTGGAACACATCAGACAGGCCGTCACGGTGCCGGCGAAGGAAAACATTCTACAGATACGAAGCACGCGCCGGGTGCCGGTGACGCTGCTGGTTGCCAACACAATCGGGGCAGCGTTGCTCTCAGTCGGCGTGCTCGCCTCACTATACGCCGGCTACCTGACGCCCGAACTGCGCAGCACATCAAGCAATCTCTCGGCACTCGTCAACGGCTTCTCCACGATTCTGTTAATGATCTTCATTGATCCGTATCTGTCAGTGCTGACCGACGACGTGGCGAACAAAAGAACGAGCGGCGCGTTTCTCAGAAAATGCGTTACGCTGTTCGCCGTCACCCGGCTCATCGGCACCGTCCTCGCCCAATTTCTGTTAGTCCCGGCGGCGCACCTGATTGCGCTGATCGCGCACCTGTTATAGCGGGGCGTGATAATTTCCTTTATCATCGTGCTTCTCTTCGGGGCGACTGGAGAATTGTTTTCGGAATGGATTCAGGCGCGGGCGACAGGGTTGATACGGCGGTGGCGACTCCCGCCGTCAGCGTGGTGATGCCTGTTTTTAACGGCGGGCGATACCTCCACGACAGCATCCGCAGCATCCTCGGCCAGAAGTTCGACGACTTTGAATTCATCGTTCTCGACGACGGCTCGACTGACAACTCGATGCATCTGTTGTCCGAGTGGGCCGCGCGCGACCGACGCCTACGCCTGCACCGGAGCGGGCATAATCTCGGACTCGCCCGCAGTTCGAATCATGTCGTCGCGTTGGCGCGCGCCCCGCTCGTGGCACGGATGGACGCCGACGACGTTTCACACCCCGACCGCTTACGGCGGCAGTGGGAAGCGATGCGGGATTCCGGCGTCGCACTGGTCGGGACGCTCAGCGACGGCATTGACCGCGACGGTCGCCGCGTGAGGCCGCGCGACCGTTGGCGGCTGCGGCAGAGATCGAGATTCGCGCCGTTCCCGCACGGTTCAATCATGTTCCGCCGCGCGCTCTTCAACGAAGTCGGTGGTTACAGTGAGGCTTACAAGTATTTCGAGGACGCTGATTTTTATCGTCGCCTCGCAGAGCATGGTCGCGTGGTGGTGATTCCCGAAGTTCTTTATCATTATCGTTACCACATCGAGAGCGCGAGCGTGGCGATGCTCGCCGGTGAAATGGCACAAGCATTGAACCTGCTGGACGGCGGGCCGCCGGTTTATCAGGAGCATTATCACAAACCGGGCGATTGTAGCGATGGCGAGGAGCAGACGTTAAAGAAAATACCGCCCGATATTTTCTACCGGTTGGGCGCGGTGCGGCTCTGGGCCGGCCACTCTCCGGGCATCCTTTCGCCGGTGCTGCGTCACGGCGCAATCGGTTGGAACCGCGCGACGATCCGAACGCTACTGTGGGCTGTAGGCGGAAGCGTCAGTCCGTCTGCATTGCGTTGGTTGCTTTACTGCTCCATCAAAACACGGGATCACATCGCGGGTCGCCGCCTGCCGCCGGGCGAGTTGTGTGAATGGCGTTCCGAGTGGGCAGGGTAAAGTTGCGGAGATACAATCGAACTGAGCGCCGGGGCCGATGAATGTTTTCATGAAGTCATTCGAACAATTACGTGACAGTGCAACGACGGTTGCGCCTCCGATGCCGATCATCGTCGGCGTTCCGCGCTCTGGGACGACGCTGCTGCGTCTCATGCTTGACGCCCACTCGCAAATTGCCATCCCCCCGGAAACGGATTTCATTCCCGCCATGACCGGCCTCATCAATCCTTTCTCAAGACTCTTCTACCGAAGAATCGTTCTCCTCGCGCAGCATCGCCACGTGCGTGATAATTTGCGTGAGGCTTTTTATCGCCTCGTAACAGGATGGCCCTCATGGCCGGATTTCCATCTCTCCGAAGAGCAATTCCGCGCAGAGCTTTCCCGACTCAGACCTTTTACCTTATCGAACGGTCTGCGTTGCTTTTACCGGATATATGCCGCACGATTCGGGAAACCCAGATGGGGAGACAAGACGCCCAAGTACGGCCTGCACCTGAACGCGATTGAACGTTTGCTACCGGAGGCTCACTTCATCCACATCATCCGCGACGGCAGGGACGTTGCGCTGTCGGTCAAGGATTTGTGGTTCGCGCCCGGAAAGAACGTCGAGGCTATCGCGGCTGATTGGCGGCGGCGCATTCTAACGGCACGCGCGCAGGGTCGGCGCTGTCGCCATTACATCGAAGTACGCTATGAAGATGTAGTGATAAACTCTGAAAAGATTTTGGGAGAAATCTGCCGATTCATCGAAGTTCAATTCGAGCCGGGAATCAACGAATTTTACAGACGCGCCCCCCAACGTCTGGATGAACTTGAAACCATGTACATCAAGGATGAAGGAAGGATCGTTCCGAAAGAAGACCGCCTGCGTTGGCAGCGCCTGACGACGACGCCTCCCGATTCTTCGCGCATCTACGGTTGGAAAACCGCGATGACTCGCCGCGACCAATTGAGGTACGAAGCGGTGGGCGGCGACCTATTGCGAGAGTTAGGCTACGAGATTTAAGTTCAGCATCAGCGGACTCGGCTATCACCATCAGGCTAGAACATTCGCCGAGACGGATTTACAAAGGACGTTTGCGAAAATCTATACCCATCACATGCAGCCATCAATTGCTTTTGATTCATCTCCCTTTTCAGGCCGCGTCAGGACCCGCGATTACGCTGCGCCTTTCGACATCACCGCCGCGCGCGCCGCGCTTGTGGTCGCCCATCCGAGCCACGAATTGCGTCTGTATCGCTGGCTAGAATTGGCCCGCCCCGGCGTGTTTGTGCTCACCGACGGGTCGGGGCGCGTCGGGCAATCGCGCCTCGGCGCGACGACCCGATTACTCGCCGATGTGGGCGCAACGCCGGGAACGATCTACGGGCGGATGACGGATGCAGAGAGTTATGCGGCGATGCTGAGGAAAGATGTCAACCTCTTCGTCGGCCTCGCTGTCGAACTCGCCGAAGCATTTGAGCGCGGGCGGATTGATTACGTCGCGGGTGACGCCGTCGAAGGCTACAACTCAACTCACGACGTGTGCCGCCTTGTCATCAACGCGGCGGTCGCGTTGGTCAATAAAACCCGCAGCAATCAAATCGCCAACTTCGACTTTCCGGTTGTTGGGAAGCCGGACGACTGCCCGCCCGACATGCGCTCACAAGCGATTCAGGTCTGGCTTGATGGGGAGATGCTGGAGCGCAAGTTGACCGTCGCACGTTGCTATCATCTTTCGGTCGCGTCCGAGGTCGAGAAGGCCGTTAACGAAATCGGGATTGATGCTTTTCGCACCGAATGGCTGCGCCCAATCGCCAACGGACGATCATCCAATTCTGCGTCGGAAGATGTTCCCTTCTATGAAGCGCACGGAGCGAATCAGGTCGCTGCCGGTCATTACACCTCCGTCGTCTCTTACCGCGAACACATCGCCCCGATTGCCGACGCGCTCGGCGAGTGTGTCGAGGGCCGCGCGTGACCAACTCGATGCGCGTTCTCATCACGAACTTCGACCTTGCGGGGCGCGGCGGCACACAAATGTACGTGCGCGATCTGGCGGCGGCGTTGCTCGCGCGCGGGCACCAACCGGTGGTTTATAGCACCGAGCACGGTTCGGTCGCGGCTGAGTTAAGGGCGGCGACGATCCCGGTCGTCAGCGACCTCGACAAACTTTCGACGCCGCCCGACATCATTCACGGCAATCAACACGTCGAGACGATGACCGCGCTGCTGCGCTACCCCGGCGTCCCGGCGGTCTACTTCTGCCACAGTTGGAGAAACTGGCTCGAAGCGCCGCCGGCCTTCCCACGTATCGTAAAATACATCGCCGTTGACCATACGTGCCGTGATCGCCTGACCATCGAGCACGGCATCCCGGAAAGTAAGGTGCGGGTCATCCTCAACTTCGTTGACCTTGAACGGTTTAAGCCGCGCGGCGCGCTCCCGAATCGTCCTCAGCGCGCACTCGTTTTCAGCAACTACGCCGGTGAACACACCTATCTGAAAACGGTGCGTGAGGCTTGTGCCCGGACGGATGTTGCGCTTGACGTGATTGGGGAAGGCGTCGGAAATGTGTGCGCGCAGCCCGAGCTTGAGTTGGGGAAATACGACATCGTGTTTGCGAAGGCGCGGGCTGCTCTCGAAGCGCTTGCCGTCGGCACTGCGGTCGTGCTCTGTGATGCGGTCGGCTCCGGCACGCTCGTCACGTCGGATGAATTGCCTCACCTGCGCCGCCTCAATTTCGGGGTGCGAACGCTGCAAGGCCCCATCACAACTGCGGTGATTGCGCGCGAGATCGCCCGTTACGACCCGGCAGACGCCGCTGAAGTCTCGCGTCAAATCAGAGCGACCGCCGGGCTTGATTTAGCCGTCGCACAGATCATCGAACTTTATGAAGAAGTCATCGCGCAATGGGGCGCGGTCGGACAAGTAGACATTCAGGAGGAAGGACGCGCGGCGGCGGCTTACCTGCGACAGTTATACTCGGACTTCAAAAGCCACGCGGCTTTTTCCGAGCGGATGCGCAGCCGCGTGCGCAAGATTCCACTCTTCGGGTCTCTGTTACTCTCTCTACGAAATAAATCAACGACAAAAGGGTTTCGCTGACTCCGGAAGGAAATGAGTCGCGCTAAATCGAGACATGCGAGGTTAGGCACGGAGTGTTGAGAAAAGATGAAAGTAAGTTTCCGCAGTTGCGCCGTTGTCGTGGTGCTGTTCATTTTTTAGCTGAACCAACCGGCACGCGCCGTCAACACACAAGCGCGCAGGGAGAAGGCAGCATCGAAGATTTCACCTTTCAACCTCGATCAAGTGCGACTGCTCGACGGCGAGTTCAAGCGGGCGACCGAGTTGAATAAGACTTACCTGCTGCGGCTCGAACCGGATCGACTGCTCGCTTGGTTTCGTAAAGAAGCCGGCCTTGAATCGAAAGCTCCGGTCTATGGCGGTTGGGAATCGCGCGGCATCGCGGGCCACACGCTCGGACATTACCTCTCGGCGTAATGAAGACGGTGCCGGACACCGCGCAGGAACTTCACATCACCTATTGGGGCGGCGACCGCGGCAACCGCGTCTTCGACATTCTCATTGACGGCAAGCGAATCGCGACTCAGAGGCTTGAGGGCAAACGCCCGAATGAGTTTTACGACGAAGTGTATCCGCTTTCGCCGGAGTTGACGCGAGGCAAGGGGAGCGTCGTCGTCCGTTTTCAAGCGCAACCGGGTAACACCGCAGGCGGCATCTATGGTGCGCGTCTCGTCAGGAAGTAAATGAGCCACGAATTACACAAATTGCACCAATGAAATACGTGACCGGAAATGCATGTCACCGAATCATCGCTCTCGTTGCTCCGCATGACTTATTGCCAATGCATTGATTCGTGTCATTCGTGGCTGAATGGTTTTCTTAACATCTATACGAGTCGGGGAGAGTTATATGCTTCATCAACTTAAAATCGCGCGCTTCGTGGCGTGCATCTTGATGCTGACGACTTTGTTCGCCGCGTTGCCGTTCTGCACGACGAACGCGCAACGGCGCACCGGCACACGCGGGATCACGCGAAACACTGGGGCACTCGCCGCGCCCGCGCACTTGCTAGTCGTCAGGAACCGCGCGCCGTTGCCCGCGTTGCCGCTCTACCCTCTGCCGTTGACATCGGTGAAACCGCGCGGCTGGCTGCGTCGTCAGTTGCAGATTCAAGCCGAAGGCGTGACGGGAAAGATTGATGAGTTTTGGAAAGACCTGAACGCGAACAGCGCGTGGCTCGGCGGCACCGGCGAGGACTGGGAGCGCGGCCCTTATTACATGGACGGACTCGTGCCGCTCGCTTACCTACTCGATGACCCGAAGCTGATCGCTAAAGCGAACAAGTGGGTTGGCTGGACGCTCGCGAACGGGCGCGCCGACGGCTATCTCGGGCCGGCGAAGAACGATGCCTGGTGGTCGCGCATGATTATGTTGAAGGTCTTGGCGCAGCACTACGAAGCAACCGGAGACAAGCGCGTGATTCCTTTGATGAGCCGCTACGCCGAATATCATCTCGCGAAAGCTAAAAGCAAGCCGCTAACCGAATGGGCGAAATATCGTTGGGGCGATGAAGTGTTGGGGATGATCTGGCTTTACAACCGCACGGGTGATACGAAGTTGTTAGAACTCGCGCGCGTGATGCACGAACAGGGTTTTGATTGGCGCGGCTTTTTCGATGATTTCAAGTTCAGGGAAAAGACGACGAAAGAGATGTTGGGTTTGAATAAGCAATTATCCAACAACACTGAAGTCGCGCTCTCGGTGCACGGCGTCAACAACGGCATGGCGTTGAAGACGGAAACTCTATGGTCGCAAATCTCGAATGATACGGGCGACCGCGAGGCAAGTCTGAAGATGCTCGATACGCTTGAGCGTTACCACGGTTTGCCGAACGGAATGTTTAGCGGCGACGAACATCTCGCCGGAACAAATCCGTCGCAGGGCGTCGAGACATGTGCCGTCGTTGAAGCGATGTTTTCGCTTGAACAACTGATCTCGATCACCGGCGACACCGCGCTCGCTGACCGGTTAGAGAAGATGGCATTCAACGCGTTGCCCGGCGCATTCACCGGCGACATGAGTGCGCACCAGTACGACCAACAGCCGAACCAAATCAGAAGCGACAGAGCACCGCGCCAATGGTCAACGAACGGCGACGAATCGAACGTCTTCGGCTTCGAGCCGTGGTTCGGTTGCTGCACCGCGAATCTGCATCAAGGCTTCCCGAAGTTCGCCGCGCATCTCTGGATGGCGACGGGAGACGACGGTCTCGCGGCAGTCGCCTACGCGCCGAATCAAGTCAACACATTCGTTAAAAACAACATCCCCGTCTCGATCACCGAAGACACGGAATACCCGTTTCGTCCGACAATCAATCTCACGGTCAACCCGGCGCGCGCGGTCGCGTTCCCGCTCGCGCTACGCATCCCGGCGTGGGCTGAAGGCGCGACGATTAACGTTAACGGCGAGCCGCAGTCGGGCGTCAAAGCCGGCACCTTCCACCGCGTCGCGCGGACGTGGCGACGCGGCGACCGCGTGAAGTTAACTTTGCCGCTCCGCACGCGCACCTCGACATGGATGAATGATTCAATCGCGGTTGAGCGCGGGCCGCTCATCTTCTCGCTTCGCATCGGCGAAGACATGCGCCGCACCACAGCGAAGATGAACAATCCCGCGCCGCCCCAAGCCGCTGACTACGAAATCAAGCCGACGACGCCGTGGAATTACGGATTGATGCTCCCGGCGGGCGATACCGAGGGAGCAGTCGAAGTCGTTAATAAACCAATCGGGAATTACCCTTTCACGGCAGCGGGCGCGCCCGTCGAACTGAGAGTCAAAGCGCGGCGCGTGCCCGGCTGGGAAGTCGAGATGAACTCAGCGGGCGCGCCGCCGCAGAGTCCTGTGGAGAGCCGTGAACCCGTCGAGACCGTGACGCTCATACCTTACGGCGCGGCGAAACTGCGCATCACCGCGTTCCCGCGAATTAAGTAACTCACCTTACGCAGTGAGGCAATTTTAAGGTGAGTTATGCCCGGAAGTGACGGGGGACAGGTGACAAGAAGGAACTAAAGCACGTAGGATGTGCGCGAATCGTCCGGTTAATCGCTCCCGGCAAACCTTCGGCTCAATGCTTAATATCGGAGCCGCACAAAATCCAAGCTCACCTGTCGCCCTTGAGTTGTCACAGGATAAAAGAATTCCTTTATGAATCGTATCTTCTTTCAGTCCTTGATTCTGTTGTTTCTCGCATTGCTCTTTTCAACTCCGGCCTCCGGCACACAAAACAAACTGCGGATCATCTGCTTCGGGGCGCATCCGGACGACGCGGAGTTGAAGGCCGGCGGCGTGGCCGCGATGTGGGCGGCAAAAGGTCATGAGGTGAAGTTCGTCGCCGTCACGAACGGCGACATCGGGCACTGGAGGGATGCGGGCGGCCCGCTGGCGAGGCGGCGCAAAGCCGAGGTGGAGCGTGCGGCTAAGGTCTTGGGCATCTCCGTCGAGGTGCTGGACAACCACGACGGCGAGTTGCTGCCGACGTTGGAAAACCGCCGGGCGGTGACTCGCCTGATCCGCGAGTGGCGGGCCGACATCGTCATGAGCCACAGGCCGAACGACTATCACCCGGATCACCGCTACACCGGAGTGTTGGTGCAGGACGCCGCGTACATGGTGGCGGTGCCGAACTTTCTTCCTGAAGTCTCGCCGCTCAAGAGCAACCCGGTGTTCCTCTTCTACTCCGACCGGTTTGCGAAGCCGAATCCGTTCGCGGCGGACATCGTGGTTTCAATTGATTCGGTGATGGACAAGAAACTCGACGCGCTGCTCGGCATGGAGTCGCAGTTCTACGAGGGAGGTGCGCTCGGCTCCGCAGAGCTATTCCCCGCTGACTCCGCCAAACAGCAGGCGCGGCACGAGCAAGTCCGGTCTGATCTCACCGCCCGCGACCGGGCGAGCGCCGAACGATTTCGCGGGGCTTTAGAAGAGTGGTACGGGAAAGACCGGGCGGGAAAAGTCCGTCACGTCGAGGCTTTCGAGATTTGCGAATACGGACGCCGCCCCGACAAGGCCGAGATCAAAAGGTTGTTCCCGTTCTTCGACTAAATCGAAACATAAGAAAATCAAACAAGGATGGATAGGATAGACAGGAACGACCGCCGACACCTGTAAGCGCGCTCTGACATCTACACACATCCGACTACCATCCAGCAACGATAGCTCTTTAGACCGACCCGGCGTCACAACCTACGTGCGCAGGACAGAAACACACTTCATGAAGAACACGATTAGTATCATCATCTCAACGCTTTTGCTTGTAAATATTTTTGCCTCCGTCGCGGGCGGCCAGACGAGAAAGCGGACGATCCCTTCCCGCCGGACGAAGAAAGTCGGGGTCGCGCGAACGATTCGCAAAACGGATGCTCCCTGCCCTTCTTCACCGGCCCGGACGACTTCATCCGGCCTGACCTACATCGTCACCCGGCGCGGCGAGGGAAATCAACTCAAAGCCGGAGAGACGGTCTCCGTTCACTACACTGGCATGCTGAGCAACGGAACTAAGTTCGACAGTTCACTCGACACGAATAAGCCGATAGAGTTTGAACTCGGAGCAGGCCGCGTCATCAAAGGCTGGGACGAAGGGGTCGCGCAATTACGCATCGGCGACCAAGCGACGCTGATCATCCCGCCGCATCTGGGCTACGGGGCGAGGGGTGCCGGCGGTGTGATCCCGCCCGACGCGACGCTCATCTTCATCGTCGAAGTGATGGGCATTAAGGACATGACACCACTCCCGACCGGCGCTCCTTGAAAGTTAAACGTGCGAAGCGGCGGCAAATGACGCTCATGCCAGTTCCCCCGACGCGATTGTTTGGAGGAGCACGCCGTCCGCTCCATACACACGCACCCGCTTGTTCTTCGACCCGAGGCCGCTGATGATTTCGACATTGCGCGCGGGAACCTTGAATGCGCGGGCAAGGAAGCGTGTCAATTCTTTGTTCGCCGCGCCTTCGACCGGCGGCGCAGCGACGCGCACGTGAAGCCGACGGTCATGCACGCCCGCGACATCCGTCCGCGACGCGCGCGGGACGACGCGCACCGCGAACGTCACGGCCCCATCCTCTTCAGTGAACTCGATCAACTGATTTGGCGACAGCTTTACGCGAATTGCAGCAGCGTGCCCGCGATGGCCGCCTTGAACAGCCACAGCAGGATGAACGCGACCAGCGCTGAAAGGTCGAACATACCGAGCGGCGGGATCATGCGGCGCAACGGCACCAGCAATGGGTCAGTCGCGTTCACCAGAAAGCGCATCACGCGGTTCGTGTAGCTGATGTTGCCCCACGAGAAGATGATGCGGATGAAGATCAGCAGCGAGTAAACGTCGAGCAGTCCATAGAGCACCCAGCCGATCATCCCGATCAGCGCGGATTGCTGTCCGGGGAGTTTCTGCGCGCTCCTCAGCACCCCGCCCGCGGTCGTCAACAAGATGCTTTCGGCGAGCAGTGTTGCGAACCAGCCGACGAGGATCGCAATCAGGATCGTCACCAGCGGAGCGATGTTCGGCCCGAACCCGAACTGCGACAGCGACCGCCGCACCGGATTAACCAATGGGTCGGTCCAGCGTCGGAGGTACATGACGGGACGGCTGAACGGGTTGAGGTCGGCGTAGTTGAGCGCCAACCGCGCCAGCATCAACAGGATCACAACAATGACCACCGCCACCACCAGCGATTGGATCAACAGATATAAGGCTAAGATTATTTGCATAGGATTTTAAGATGATACTACTTCCCAGGAACCGTTGCCTGGCAGATTGTGTCGCGTCGATTGTCACCACCACCCGTCTACCCGCGCGCGCCGAAGATCGCCGTCCCGACGCGCACCATCGTCGCCCCTTCCTCAATTGCCACTTCGTAGTCGTGGCTCATGCCCATCGACAATTCGCCTCCGCCCGACCCGAACGCGCGGCGAGCGCGTAGTTCGTCGCGCATTCCGCGCAGGCGTCGGAACAGCGGGCGCACCAATTCAACGTCGTCGTAAAAAGGCGGAATCATCATCAGCCCGACGCAGCGCAGGTGCGTGGCCGCGCCGAGCGCTTCGACCAGACCAGGCACCTCGTCTTCGCGCGCCCCGCTCTTGGTCGCTTCACCGCCGAGGTCAACCTGGATCAGCACATCTAACTCTCTGCGCGCCTCTTCTTCGCACAGTCGTTCGAGACGCGCGGCCAACTCCGCCGAGTCGAGCGTATGCACGCAGTCGAAGAGCTTGACGACGCGGCGTGCTTTGTTCGATTGCAGATGGCCGATCAAGTGCCAGCGTACATGCGCGTCTCTTAGTTTCTCAATCTTCGCTTCCGCCTCCTGCACGCGGTTCTCGCCGAAGTCACTTGCTCCGGCGTCGAGGGCCTGACGCAACATCTCCGGCGGGTGCGTTTTGCTGACCGCGATGAGCGTAATTTCTTCAGGCGCGCGACCACTGCGGCGCGCACTCAAATCAATACGTTCGCGCACCTCGCCAAGGCGTGCTCGAATCTGCTCGGTGCTCTGTGTGTGAGTCAAAGTGGATTTCTCGAAGAGAGTGTCGAACATCGAAAATATAGCAAGCACTTACACCGGCCCGCAACCGACCGGCCCGCCGGTCGAGACGTGATTGCCATCCGCGTCCGGTGCCTCAAACAACTAACTGCCCTGCACGCTACAGGAAGGCGATGAACACCATATCGTGTTTCATTCGCTGCCCTCAACCATATGGCTCACCTGCTTTCAACGACTTAGCGGTTCGCCGCATCCAGGCACGTTGATTGTTACCTACTCCGGGCAGGCTCCAGCGATTTCGCTCACACACAGCTTGCCAACACACCCCAAGGAGAAATTTCATGATAAATGCTAAGAGATTAATTCTGCGAACGGTGCTCGGCACCATCATCGCCGCGCTGTTATTGCCGGCATCCGCGTTTGGCGGTTCGCAGGGACGCGGACACGGTCGCAACAAAAAGGATGGCGTGTTCGTCAATGGCCATGATGCCCGTGACGGTCGTTATGATAAGGATGATAAGAAGCGGCGCAAGCATCAGGACCGCGACCACCGCGATGGTGATAACGACAATCATGATAATGACCGCGACCACCGCAGCGACCGGCGCCGCGACCGTGATCGAGACAACGATGGCGTTAACGACCGCGCTGAGATTAGGCGTCAGGCATTGAGCATCGGATACGATGAGGGCAATCGCGCGGGGCGCGACGACCGAAATAACAGCGAGCGGAACAACTACCGCGACGAAGATGCGTACCGAGACGCGACGATTGGATACCGCGACCACTACGGCGACCGTGATTTCTATCGCAGTAGCTTCCGCGAAGGCTTCACGCGCGGCTATCAGGACGGGTACGACAATCGTGCTTCACGCCGCAGTTCCAACTCCATCGGCGACATTCTCGGCGACATCTTTGCCCGTCCGTAGGCGGCCAGAATCGTCTGCTTGACACCCCGTTGCGCCAGTCCGTATATTTCATTCCCTGTTCGCACGCGGATGTGGCGGAATTGGTAGACGCGCAGGTCTCAGAAGCCTGTGGTGGTGACACCGTGATGGTTCGATTCCATTCATCCGCATTCAACAATTAAAAGGGCGAGTCTTAATCTTAAGGCCCGCCCTTTTTCGCTTCTATTTCCTCACTCTCGCTGCAGATACAGCACTCAGTTTACGGCTTCGGACATTGCGTCGTTGCTCTGCGCGGTTTGGGTGTCGGCGATGGTCAGCGGGCGCTCGTCGAAGAGGTTCGAATTAACCAGCGTCTGCACCCAGTACTGGCCGGGTTGGTGAAAGACGACGTTGACGAAGAAGCTGACGTTGTCGGCGAAGCCGCCCGGCGCGATCTCGAACGGCGTCGGCTGCGAGACGACGATGGGCTGCCGCTTATCCGGCGCGAGGATGCGGACTTCCGAAAGGTGCTTTCCCTCGCCGCGCCAGTGGTTGACAACCGCAAACTTAATCACAGAAACCGGCAACTGCTGCACTAAGATGTTCTGAAACACGCCCATCAGCGAGAGCTTGTTGCCCGCTTCGAGGCGCACGTCGTCACAGAAGATGGTGTAGATAAGTTCGAGTTCCGATTGCTGTTCGATTGTTTTCATTGATGCTCCCGAAATAAAAGTCCCGTGACGAAAAGTTAAGTATGGCGCGCCACCCGTCATGCGAGCAACTCTCGTAGCCCGTTCTCATCAATCACTGTCAGCCCGAGCCCGGTCGCTTTGTCGAGCTTCGAGCCGGCGTCTTCGCCCGCCACCACAAAGTCGGTCTTCTTACTGACGGTGGAAGTGACGCGCCCGCCGTGCCCTTCGATCAGCGCGCGCGCCTCGTCGCGGCTCATCGTCTCCAGCTTGCCGGTCAGGACGAACTGCTTTCCGACGACTCGACCATCCGCTTCGCCGCCGGGGTGCGCGCTCGCCTCAAGCTCGGTGCGCACGCCGGCTTCACGCAGACGTTGGCAGAGCGTGCGGTTTCCCGCGTCATCGAACCAATCGCGCACACTCTCCGCAACCGTCAACCCGATCTCGTGAATTGCGTCCATCTCTTCGACGCTCGCCGCGCCGAGGCGTTCGAGCGAGCGGAAATGACGCGCGAGAATCCCGGCGGTGCGCTCGCCGACGTGCCGGATGCCGAGACCGAACAGAAGGTATGGCAGATCGCGATGCTTACTCGCTGTGATTTGCTCCAACAGATTCGACGCGGACTTATCTGCCATCCGTTCGAGCGCGGCGACATCTTCGAGGCGTAGCGCGTACAGGTCGGTCACGTCGCGCACCATCTTCCGGCTGACGAATTGTTCGGCGAGCGCTTCGCCGAGGCCCTCAATGCGCATCGCGCGTCGTGAGGCAAAGTGCAGCAGACGGCCTTTGAGTTGCGCCGGGCAGTCGGCGGCAACGCAACGCGACACGACCTCGCCTTCAGGCCGCGAGACTACGCCGCCGCACACCGGGCACTGTTCCGGGAAGCTGAAAATCTTTTCCGCGCCGGTACGTTTCGATTCGACCACTTTGAGCACCTTCGGGATGATCTCGCCGCTCTTCTCGATCATCACCCAGTCGCCCACGCGTACGCCGAGTCGCTTGATCTCGTCTTCGTTGTGCAGCGTCGCGCGCGCCACAATCGTGCCTGCCAGTTGTACCGGCGTCAGGATGGCGACGGGCGTCAGCGCGCCGGTGCGCCCGACCTGCACGACGATGTCCTCGACTTGTGTCGTCGCCTGCCGAGCCGGGTACTTGTAGGCAATTGCCCAGCGCGGCGATTTCGAGGTCGCGCCAAACTCATCCTGCAGCGCCGTCGAATTGACCTTCACCACGACGCCGTCAATCTCGTAACCGAGGCCGTCACGCTCCGCCTCCATCCGACCACAAAACTCGATGACCTCGTCGATTGACGCACACAGCGCACGCGGCGCAACGCGAAAGCCAGACGCTTCGAGCCACTTGAGCGCCCCCCCATGCGTCGCGAAAGCCTTGCGGTCGCCAGCGAACAGATCGTAGGCGAACAGGTCGAGCCTGCGCGCGGCGACAATCTTCGGGTCGAGCTGGCGGATCGTCCCGGCGGCGGCATTGCGCGGGTTAGCAAAGCGCGCCGCGGACTCTTCGTCGCGTTCGGCGTTAATTCGCTCGAACTCTTTGCGCGACAGATACACCTCGCCGCGCACTTCAGCCTCCGCGAAAGTTTTGTCCGCCTGCTTCAGCCGCAGCGGGATGGCACGGATGGTGCGGACGTTTTGCGTCACATCTTCGCCGCGCCGCCCGTCACCGCGCGTCACGCCGCGCACCAGCATGCTGCCCTCGTAGTGGAGCGACATGGAAAGACCGTCGATCTTTAACTCCGCGACGTACTCGAGGCGGCGCCCATCAGCGAGGCGGCGGCAACGGTCGTCGAATGCACGCAGGTCTTCGATGTTGTAGCTGTTGTCGAGCGATAGCAGCGGGACGCGGTGGACATACTGGGCGAAGCCTTCGGCGGGCCGCCCCCCGACACGCACCGTCGGACTGTCAGGCGTTTGCAGGTCGGGGTACTTCTCCTCCAACTGGCGCAGACGCTCCATCAGCGCGTCGTACTCGGCGTCGGAAATCTCCGGGCTGGCGTGGACGTAGTAAAGCTCTTCGTGGCGAACTATCTCGTCACGAAGCCGCGCTACTTCCCGCTCAACCTTATTCCGACTCGTTTGCGATTCCGTCATCTTCTGTGCGCCCCTCGCCGATGCACTGGCGGTCAACAACTCGTCACCCCGAGCGACATTTCGAATCCGTACTCGACTGTGTTATTCGAGTCGTGCAGCTCGCGTGCGCCGCACTCGCGAAAACCCATCCCGCGGTACAAGCGGTGCGCGTCCGCAAAGCGCGTGTCAGTCCACAGCATCATTTGTGTCTGACCCATGCGTCGCGCGTGTTCAATCGCCACATCGACGAGTCGCCGCCCCCAACTCTGCCGCCGCAACGACGGGTGGACGTAGAGCGATTTCAACTCGGCCGTGTCGTCGCGTAACAGCACTGCGACCGTCGCCAGGATTTCGCCCGCCTCTTCGACGACCCAGAATTCTCCGCCGCCGTCGCGAAAGTACGTCCCCGGTTCCAGCAAGTACCGCTCTTCGTGCTCCGCGTCGAGCGTGCAGTCGTACTCTCGATAAACCGCGTCGATTAAAGACAGGATACCGGAGACATCCGGCGTGACGGTAGGACGCAGCAACGGCATGTTCGGAACTCCTCTGACTGAACATCGACGAACAAATGTTAGATGATAGATGCTGGATGTTAGTCAAGACATGCAGGTGGTGTTGCCAACATCTGACATCCGACATCTGACATCTGGTTCATTCAACCCTGATCCCGAAAAACTTTTACTGCCTCCACAGCATCTTCGTGGTCTTCACTCTGATCCCGCTCTTGATCGTTCTGCGCGAGGTAGTGAATAACGCGACCGAAGTACTTGATGCCCTGGATGAAGTCATCGAGGCGGATGTTTTCGTCCGGCCCATGCGGGTTAGAGCCGGCGTAGCTGATGCCGAATGACACGACCGGCGTCGGCGGAGTGTTGGCGCCGCACATGACGCCGACCGGCCCCGTCGCCGGGTCGAGCGGATAGACCACCGGCGGCGCGCCGTAAACCTCCGCCGCCGACTCGATGGCCGCGCGCGCGACGAGCGACTTGATCGATGACTTAGCGTACGGCGCGCTACCGAGTTCGATCAATTCAACGTCTTCGAAGCCGCGCTCGTCCAGATGCTTGCGGAGCAGTATGACGACTAGCCCCGGCGTCAGATCAGGCACGAGGCGGAAGTCGAGGCGCGCGACCGCCATCCCCGGCAGCGTTGTCTTCAATCCCGCCTCGGTGTGTCCGGTGTGGATGCCGCAGATCGTGCATGTCGGGCCGAAGATCAACTCCTTAGCGAGCGCGCGCCCGGTCAGGCCGCGGACCCAGCCGCTTAATCGGAACTCCTGCTTCAGTCCGACCTCGTCGATCTCGATTGATTTAAGTGCCTGCGCGTCCTCCGCCGAAACCGGGGCGACGTGCGAAGCGAACCCGTCGATGGTAATCACGCCCTTTAGCGAAACAACGGTGGCGAGCGCCTGCACCAGACGCCACGCCGGATTCGGGATGATGCCGCCCCACTTCGAGTGCAGGTCGGTGCGCGCGCCGAAAGCACGGAGTTCGAGAAAGGCGATGCCTTTGAAACCGAGATTGATCGTCAGACGCTCTTTCGTGTCCTTATAACCGTCATCCCAGATGCACCCGTCGGCGCGCAACAAATCGGCGTGCTCGGCGGCGAAACGGGTGAGACTCGGACTCGCGAGGCCGTCTTCGCCTTCGATCACGAAGCGCAGGCAGAGTGGGAGTTTGCCGAACGTCTTTTGATAGGCTTCGACGGCGCAGAGCCGCGCGACGAGGTCGCCCTTGCTATTCGACGCGCCGCGCGCGTAGAGCTTGCCCCCGACGGTGGCGGCGGCGAACGGCCCCGACGACCACTCTGACAATTGACCGACCGGCTGCACATCGTAATGACCGTAGACGAGAAAGGTGCGCCGCCCGGCGCCGCACTCGCCGTACACGACGGGAAAGCCGCTGCCGAGTTTGAAGACGCGCGTGCCCGCGCCGACGCGCTGCATCATCTGCTCGACCGCTTCGGCCATCGAGCGCATCCCGGTCACGCGCGCCGCTACCGACGGCATCCGGCACAAAGTCTGAAGCCGCTCAGTGAAAGTGCGCGCGTGGCGGTCAACGTAACGGTCGAAACGTGCGAGGGCCATCGTGGTGACAAACGAACGTGACAGGTGACAAGTGAACGGTGACAGGTGATGAGTTAAAGCACTAAGTATTCCCACCGACTAAGAATCCGAGCAAAAATTTTCCAGGATCAGGGTTGAATGAACCAGATGTCAGATGTAGGACATAACACCTGCCGAGGTCCACGTCTAACATCCAGCATCCAGCATCTCACATCTGTTTCCCACTGGCTGCCACTTTTGCCTTTTACCTTTTTACTTTTGCCTTGCTGCTTACCTGTCACCGTCAGTGTAAAACAAGTAGCGCGGGTGAGCCGGGTCGCGGTCGAATCCGGCGCAGACGTACCGGCGCGCAAACGCTTGTTGGAACTCTTCGCGCACGCGCAGTTGCTCGCGGCGGGCGGTAGCCGCATCGTCGCGCACGAGCGCCCCCCAGTCTGGCGGAATTTCCACCGCCGCGATGACGACAGGCACATTATTACCCACTCTCGCGCCCGGCGTAGTTTTGCCAGAAGTGACTTTGCCTGATGTGACTTTGCCTGATGTGACTTTGCCTGATGTGACTTCGCGCGTTGCGCCGCGTGTGTCATTCGCGGCGGCGGCCAGAGCCTCGACGCGCGGGGCGCGCAGTTCCCACTCGGCGAACAGGCGGTCGCTGTCGATGCCGTGACGCTCTCCCTCCATCCCGGCCGGCGCGTGGTAATCGGTGCCGTAAAAGTTGACGGCATAGGAGCGCACCACGACGCCGAGGCGGTTGATGTTGAAGTGGGCGTTGCGCGCACGCACCGGCTCCCACGTCCACTTGATAAAGTCGACGCCTTCGTCGAGCGCGCGGGCGCGTTGTGCCCATTTAAGGCGCGCGCCGATGCCAAGGTTCTGGTAAGCGGCGGCGACCGCCATCATGTGCGAATAGCCGATGACCTCGCGCCCGCGCACGGCGGTGAGGTGATGCACGAAGCCGATCAATTCGTCGCCGACGAACGCGCCGAGGATCCAGCCGCCCGCGCTCCGCGAGACGATCAAATGACGACGCGGAGACAACTCGACTTCCGGCAGCCCAAACACCTCGCGCTGCAGACGGACGCACGCATCGAATTCGTTAACGGTTGTGCATTCGCGCACCTCGATCTCCGCCCCGTTGACCGCGGGCGCGTCGGGGCGCGAATTGATTTCTGTTTGACCTGACATTGATGGTGTTATCTCTCCGGTGATGTTCATCCCATCGGACTTGCACATGAGTGGTTTGACGAACGCCCGCGACGCTCTTCGAAGTTGAGCGAAGTCCATGAGGCGTGAAACCGCCGGTCTACTCGCCGGGGCGGGAAGGAATTTCCAACCTGACGGTCAGGCCGTGCGGCGCGTCGGTGCCGAGCGTCACCACACCGCCGAGCACCGTCACCAGCCGGTGAGCGATGACCAATCCGAGTTCGTTCATCGTCGCCCCGTGTTCGTTGGCGTCGAGGTTGACCGGCTCGAAGACGTACGACGGGTCAAGCAGCGGCACGCCTTCGTCCGTGATCGTGATGGAGAAACGTGCGGGCGACACGTACTCGGCGCGCACGTTGACATGTCCCCCCGCCGGGCTGCGACTGATCGCGTGCGCGAGAAAATTGTAGAGCACCTGGCGCAGCTTGCCTTCGTCGGACACAATCGCGCAGAGCCGCGGGTCGGTGTAGCATTCGATTTTGACTTTCTGCTTTTGCGCGAGTCGCCCGACTGCCGCGCACGACTCGCGCAGCATCTCGCGCACCACAAACTCGTGGAGGAAGATTTCAGCGTGCCCGGCTTCGAGCCGCGACAGGTCGACGAGGTGGGTGAGGCTCGCTTGCAGTTGCAATCCTGAAGCCTGAATTCGCCCGCAGAAGCGGCGCTGCGCTTCGGTCAAATCTTCGTGGTCTAACAGAATCTCGGCGAAGCCCAGGATGGAGGTGAGTGGCGTGCGCAGTTCGTGCGACATCCGCGCCAGAAAGAGCGAGCGATAGCGCCCGATCCGCTGCAATTCAACGTTGGCCTCTTCGAGCGCGGCGCGGCGCAGTTGCAACTCGTCGACCAGCCGCTCGATATGCCGCCGCTGTTCATTCATCGCCGACGCCCGGCGCGCGTTGCCGATGGCGATGACAATCGGCGCGGCGATGAATCGGATGCCACGCAACGCGACGCGCAATCGTTCGGCATCACTGGAAACCGCGACGATCACACCGACCAGCACGCCGCGCGCGCGAATCGGCACGGCCAACCCGCCCGCCAGTCCGGCGTCAATGTAAGCCTGCTGTATCTCCGCGTGCTTCATGTCGACGGACTGGCGGGCATCCCCAGGCGATTCCATCTTAGTCGGCTCGACCTTACTCGGCTTCGACTTAACCGGTCCCGGCTTTGTCAACTCCGCTTTGGCAGATTCTCTCTGAGCAGTTTCGGACGTACGGCTTTGGCGACCGTCATCGAGCCACACCAGTTGCTCGTGCCTGGTGTGCTCAACCATTGCGGCCAGCAGCGCCCCGGCCCGCCGCGCTTTTACCATATCAAGGTGGGGGTGCGTGTGAATGTAACCTTCGCCGAACTGCCCGTCTTCGCGCTGTAGAAAGGCGATGATGCAGCACAGGTCCCAGTGGCGCAGCAGAATGCCCGAAAAGGCTTCGCAGATGGACGCCTCGGTCGTCTCGCCGTTGGAGAAGGCTTGTGTGGAGAGCAGATCGACAACCTCTGCGCTGAGGGCGTGCAGGTCGCCCGAAACGAAAGCGGCGCTGTCCGCCGGCATCATGACGGACGCCAGCGCGGTTCCGAAATCACCGCTGGTCGCGTTGGCACGTTTGGCGGCGTCTCCGGTTTGATTGTTCGATCCAAAACTGCCGCTGTCGATGGAATTGTCGTTCATAACACACACAGGCGCTGGAGTCTCGCTCACGGCACGAGACTGAAACGATGGCTGACTGTAAAGAAGTAATCTTGACTGCGACTATAAATTGACGCTTGAGAGGTGTCAATTGAAGGTGCGGACGGCGCGCGGATGGTCGCCGCGCGCTTGGTGCCCTTCTCCTCCGCATCGGCTTTTATCGTCGTTTCTCAATCGCGCGCGGCTGAGTTATGATGCGCCGGAAGAACATTCGATCCGACACCTGCTGAGCCTTCATGAAAGGTCAACTGCGCGACAATCCGCTCGCCGAACTGATCCGCGAAATTTCTGCCGAACGCTTGACGGGCGCGCTGCGCCTGGCTCACGACCGCGTCAAGGCCGTCATTTACTTTCACGTCGGGCGGCTCGTCTGCGCCCGCTCCAACCTCCGTCAGCACCGCTTCACTGAGGCGGTGCGGCACTGGAACGTCGTCGCGCCGGATCGACTCGGTGCGGTGCTGACCAGGACGACGACGGATCAGGAAGCGGGCGCGGCACTGACCGCGGCGGGACTGCTCAGTGTTGACGAAGTGAACCAACTGCAAGCTCGTCTAAGCGACGAAGTGCTACGCCACGCGATTCCGTGGACGGACGGCGCGTGGAGCTTCGACCCGCGCGGGCGACCGGGCAAAGAGAACGAGGCGACCTTCAACGTCGGACAACTTTTGATCGAGGGCGCGCGCCTCCTGCCGACCGAATTCGCCGCGGCGCGATTGCCGGAGACCGACGAGATCATCGCGCCCGCCGTCCTTGCCGAATCCGCCGACGTTCAGTTAATGCCGACGGAGGCTTTCGTGCTGACGCGCGTCGATGCGCCGATGACGGTTAACGAACTGGTCTCTATTAGCGGCATACCCGCGCCGGAAGCGTGCCGGGCGATTTACGCGCTCGCGCTCGGCGGGCTGCTCACACGCGTGCAGTGGCCACGCGCTTTTTCCGCCGACGATTTGGCGCGCTGCCACGCGCAGGACAAGGCCCGCGCCGCTTCGACCAACCAAGCCGTTAGCCCAGCCACCGGTCAAGCGGCCCGTCAAGGTGACGATCAAACTAATTCCGCCGGGGCGGCGACTGAGCCGCAGGATGAGATCAACGCGCTGCTCGCGCGCGCCGGCGGCGAGAATCACTACGCGGTACTCGGCGTCGAGCGCGGGGCCGCCGCAAACGAAATCAAGCGCGCGTACTATGCACTGGCGAAGAGATTCCACCCCGACCGTTTTCACCAAGAGACTGCCGATGGTCAGCGTACCCGCGTCGAGTCGGCCTTCGCCAAAATCTCGCAGGCTTACGAAGCGCTGTCCGACGCCAACAAGCGCACCGTTTATGATCACAAGCTCAACACCCAGGGCAAAACTTTAGCAACCACCCGGACTCCGTCGCGAGTTTCGCCCGATGCTTCGCCGAAATCCTCGCCCGAAGCCACCCCGAAGACCGCGCCCAAAATCGCGCCGCACGCCGCCGACAATGGCCCGCCGCCGCCCCGCGCGGAGCAGAGTTTCCAAAAAGGCATCGCCGCGTTGAGCCAGGGTGACCATAATCTGGCGGCGCAGTGCTTCGCCGAGGCGGCGCGCTTAATGCCGCAGCAGTCACGCTATCGTGCCTACTACGGGCGCGCGCTCGCAGCCGATCCGCGCACGCGACGCCAGGCCGAAACCGAACTGCTCGCCGCCATCAAGCTCGACTCGCAGAATCTGGCTTACCGCGTCATGCTCGCCGAGTTGTACCGCGACATCGGCCTGCACCGCCGGGCCGTCAACGAGTTGGAGAGCGCGTTGACAATCAACCCGCGGTTCGCGGCAGCGCGCACGATGCTCGACGTTTTAAAGAAAGCCGAAGGGAAAACATGATCGAGTTGGCGGACAGCGACCGAGTCGCGAGCGAGGCATTTTTGCGTCTGGCTGGGGCGACCGACGAGTTCGAGGGTTACGCCCACCCGCACGCGGCGCGCGTCGCGCGGCTGGCGGATGAAACGGCGAAGGCTTTCCGACTGGCGCGCGCCGATTGTTCGTCGCTGGTTTTCGCCGCACTGCTGCACGACATCGGCGAGGTATTGATGAAGCGCGATTACCTGAAGCGCGCCGGGCCACTGACCGCCGACGAGCGGCTCGACCTGGCGCGCCACCCAGTCATCGGCGAACAGGAAGCGGCGCGCGCCGGGGCGAATCGCGGCGCGCAACTGCTGGTGCGCTGGCACCACGAATGGTGGGACGGCGGCGGCTACCCCGACGCGCTGCGCGGCGAACAGATTCCGCTGACGGCGCGCATCCTGCGGGTCGCCGACGCCTATGCTGCGCTGACCGACGCGCGCCCGTTCCGTCCCGCGATGACCGAGCCGGCGGCGCGCCAATACCTCAGGCACGGGGCCGGCGTCGAGTTCGACCCGCGCGTCGTGCATGCCTTCCTCGCGCTCGACAACCTTCCCGAACTCCGCGCACACGCCGACGCGGTGGTGGATGGCAGCGAGCCGCCGCCGCCGCGGTTAATAACTGATGACCAAACCGGTCTGGCGCCGATTCAGAATCCGCCACCCGCGACCCCGACCCTGTCATGATTGTTCATAACTTCTCAGACAACGCTCCCGGCGGCTGGCTCGCCTTCGAGTTGAGCGTGCTCAGGCGTCTCAAGTTTTACTCAGTGGTCAACCCGTTCGCGGGCGAGTCGACGCTCGACGTTTATTTGAAGCGCTGGGGCGCGAGCGTCGCTTCGAACGACGCGGCGCGGTGGGCGTGGACGCGGGCGACAGCGCGCGTCGCGAATAACACCGAGCGCCTCGCCGCTGACGAAGTCGCGGCGCTGCTCGAAGAGGCATACGTCCCGCGCCACAAACTTTACAACCCGGCGCTCCGTCGCTGGTTCGGTGAGACCGACGCTTGGTGGTTCGACAACATCCGTGCCGCCGTCGATGAACTATTCGCGTCAGAGACCGCGCGGGCGCTCGCGCTCGACATCGCGATGATGGTCGGCGACTACGCGCTGTCGTTCGACGACGAGACGCGCGAGATGCGCCAGCCACTGTCGCGCGTCTTTCGCCGGCTGTGGGAGGCCGCACCCGCGCCCATCGATAACGAGCGGCGCAACACCGCCGCGAGCGGCGAGGCACGCGACTTCCTCGCCGGCCAACAGACTGACCTTCTGTTCCTGCGCCTGCCGCGCCCGGCGCGCCGCAACGCGCGCCACTCGTCGTGGGCGTGGCGCGAGGAATGGATTCGGGGCGGCGATGATTTCTGGAACGATTTTGAGAGTGAGCGCAACGGGCGGCTGGGAGCGCGCGTCGAGACCCGGCAGCAGTATCTAAACAACGTCGAGGAACTGCTCGCTACCGCCGCGCACCTCCCCACATGGGCCATCGCGCACACCGAGAATGGCTTCATCTCGACCGAGGAGTTGGTCGAAACCATCCGCCGCGTGCGTAAGGTCGGCACGATCTACTCGAAAGACTTTTCGGAATTGATGGGCGCACGCGCGGTGATCGTCACAGCAGAAGGATAGAAGGCAGAGAGAATATGCGTACCCTAAAAGCGAAACCGCCCACTAGCCGGTATGGCTGGCGGGCGGAATTGTTTGTTACAAATCGAATATCACCGTTTGTGATACTTTGAGCCGCTTCACGCCCCCTTACACTTCACGACGACCAACGTCTGATCGTCGCCGCGCTCCTGTCCGCCTGACCAGTTGTCGACCGCTGCGAAGATCGCCCGCCGCACGTCTTCGACGGAGGCGGCGCGGTGCCCGGTGATCAATTGCGTCAGGCGCGCTTCGCCGTACTCTTCACCGTCAATGTTCTGCGCTTCGCTGATGCCGTCGGAAAAGATCACCAACAAGTCCTCCGGTTGAAGCGCCGTGTGCCCTTCTTCAAACTCGGACCAATCGAATGCGCCGATCATCGTCCCGCCGCGGCTGAGTTGTTCGGTGCGGCCATCGGCGCGCATCAGAATCGCGGCGTTGTGCCCGGCGTTGGTGTAGCGCAGTGAGCGCGCGCGGTCGTCGTAGAGCGCGAGAAAGAGCGTCGCGAAGCGGTTCGACTCGGTGCTCTGGCAGAGCTGTTCGTTGATGCGCGCGGCCATTTTCGCGACAGCGCAGTTTTCGTCATCGTCAAGCTCGGTGACGCCGCACGGGAACGCGAGGTCGAGTTTGCCGGTCGCCCCGGTGGAGTGTGACCCGGCGGTGACGCCCGCGGCGGCGGCCCGTCTGGCGCTGCGCAGTCGCTCGGCGATGATCGTCGTTTGTGCGCGCAGCGCCGCCTGTAGGTTAGACATCACCAGCGACGCCGAGAGTCCCTTGCCCGACACGTCGCCGAGTGCGAACGCGACAAAGCCCGGCGCGACTTCAATATAGTCGTAATAGTCGCCGGCGACGCCGCGTGCCGCACGGCACTCGCCTGCCACCTCGACGGTCGCAAGCAGCGGCACCCGGCGGGGGAACAGTTGCCCCTGCACCTGCGCCGCGATTTCAACTTCGCGCTCCAGACGCTCGTGCTCGACGCGCTCTTGCAGCAGCGATTCGATGTTGGCCGACATATCGTTGAACGCCTGCGCCAGTTCACCCAGTTGATCGTGCGAGCGGACGTGGACGCGGTGCGAAAAGTCGCCGCGCCGGATGAACTCAGTCGCACGATGGAGTTGATGCACCGTGCCCGTCACGGCGCGCGTCATCCACGCCGCCGAGAACAGCGCGAACAGTTCAAGCATCAGGAATCCGACGCCGACGACGATCAACGCTTTTCGCCAGAAGTCGCCGATCTGCGAACCGCCGAAGAACTGCTTCCCCGCCTTCGCCCACGACCAATCAATCACAAACGTTGTTCGGTCCGACGACCGCTCGCCGTCCAACCAATTAGTCGCCGGCAGTAAGACCGGATACCAAAAGTCGAACAGCGGCTTGGTGCTCAGCGGCTCGCCGAATTGATCGTGACTGAATGTGGGATCAAAGTCTCGCGGGCGCGGTTGCTCATTGGTAGTCAACACTATCTCGTCGTTGACCGTAGCCTGTACATTAATTTCGTCAGCACCGGCGCTATCGTTTGATCGCGTATCATCGCCGCGCTGCGGATTAAAGATGTCCGCGCCAATGAAGAACGGTCGCACATTGACATCGGTGCTCTCGCGCAGGTGGCGGACCAGGGCGCGGCTCACCGGCACGACCAACAACACGGTCGTCGTGACGCGGTCGTCCTGCGTCCGCACCACGGTGCGCAACGATGGCGAGCCGAACATATTGTCTGATTTGTCATCGGGCGGCGGCAGGAACGCGAGGCCGCTCCACTCGTTTTGTCCGTCCAGCCATTCAGGCAGCGGCCCGTCGATCTCCCCGGCATCCGGCCCGACGCAGCGCGTGTCTTCATTCAATTGTTGATTGACAAATTGTGCGCGCTGCGTCCGCTCCGGCGCGACCATCGATTCGTCCACGTCGTCGCGCCAGACGGCGACACCCGCCCCCGGCAGCGTCGCGCGGACGAACGTCATTCTTTCCTCCAGCCACGCCCGCACGGCCTGGTCGGAGGCATTCGCCGGCAAGCGGTTTAACTCTTCGGCCAGCGTGCGTGCGCTCGTCCGCACGTGTTGATCCGTCGCCTTGATCTCGGCGGCGACGATACGCACCATCGCCTGCTGCGACCCGACCATCGCGGCGAAGATACCGAGCACCGCCAGCAGCACAATCGGCGTCAACCCGATGAAGATGTACGTAATCGCCAGCCGCCGCCGCACACGCCACAGCAGCTTGCGCTTTGCCCACGACATCGCCCACCAGCCGTAATAAATGAGCGTCGCCGTGCTGACCATGAACGTGAGGAAGCCGTACCAGCCGGTGATGGTGCTGTCGCGGTAGAAGGGGCGGTCGTTGACCAGCAGCCACACGACGAACATCACCACCGCCGCCAACGCGACACGCGGCATTACGCGCCGCAGGAATGCGCGCGTGTTCGACGCCGCGCGCCGTGTGCGCTCGCGCGCCGTCCGTCGGTTGTCGCTCGTGTCGTTTCTGTGGTTCATGATCGTCCTTCTGTGGTTCATGATCGTCCTGCGAGCTGATTAAATCGAAACTTTACAGGATTGGGACGATCCCTTTTGTGTCCCGCCATGGACGGAGGCGTGTTTTGCCTTTCTAGGTATTCTGCCTTTGCCAAGCATCTTTATGTCTTCTCCCGCGTCTGCAAGCTTTCTCGCCCTCTGGCAGATATTCGTTTCAAGCCTCCCGCCACCAGAGCCGTAGGCATACACCAGATAACTCTCGCCTACCTCAAAGCGGTAGCCGCAATCTCCGCCACCGCGCCCTGTTACTATTAACACCTCGTCGGCACGAACATTCTTCCACGATCTCTCTATTCGCAGCCTGACTACAACGTAGAAGTAATCTTTCGGATTCTCAATAACCTCGACGACCTTACCTGAGAAAACAGCCTTAGAATCTTTCCTGGCATCAACAATCTGCTGCTCAAGAGATTTGTTATGTAGGGGAAGGTCACAGGTGCAGGCAAGAGTGGCATTCGAGGAAAGAAGCACAAAGGCCGAAACACTCAACAGGCTCAACAGAATTCTTCCCATACCCTTTTCCCCCTTTCAACGGAAATCTTTCACCCAGTTGAGACGCAGACCGCCGCTTCGTCTTCGCCGTCCGGCGGCGATTCGTCAGACAGATTAGCGCCGTTCGGCATCCGCAGTTTTCCGGCGGCGAACAGTATTAGCCAGATGACGCCCGGACTCGCCGACAATAGGCCAGAGATGATTGTCAGCGTGCGCGGCGTCAGCGCGCCATTCAGCGACCAGCCGGCGAGCACTCCGGCGACGCTCATCACAGCAACCTCCGCTGCGCGGTCGGTGGTGAACACGCGCCCGCGCAGATTATCCGGCAACAGCCGCATCATCAAGGTCTCATGCACCGCGAACTCGATGCCGATCAGAATTCTCGACAACAGCATAATCACGCCGGCCAGCCACAGCGTCGGCATCAGCCCCGCGAGCGCGAACAGCACGCCCTGCCCGATCAGCATCCACCCGATCAGTGCCGGCGTCGCACCGCGCATCTCGACGTGAGTGCCGACCCGCCGCGCGAGCATCATGCCGATCAGCAGTCCGATGGCGACCGCGGTGTAAATCGCGGCGACGCCTTGATCGCCCTTCCACCCACCGGCACCGGCGAAGACGACGCTGCCGAGGCGGTCGTAGACGAGGTTGATCGCGCCGCCACCCACCGCCCACATGATATTGA
>JACDEG010000312.1 GCA_013816505.1 Pyrinomonadaceae bacterium
ACTACAGCGTGGCGCTTGGCG
The DNA here is from genome assembly GCA_013816505.1 of Pyrinomonadaceae bacterium. Lineage (GTDB taxonomy): Bacteria > Acidobacteriota > Blastocatellia > Pyrinomonadales > Pyrinomonadaceae > JACDEG01. Next base: position 22 of record JACDEG010000312.1, read on the forward strand.
GGCCGATTATTAAAGACAGAGTTTTCTTCTTCGGCTCGGCAGAGCGGATAACTGAAAACCGCCGCCTGGATTTCAATTTCCCGGTTACCGGAAGCGCGGTGGTCGATCAGCTGCTTCGCAACCAGGAGGAGCCGTTCGATAATCCGACGCAAAGCCGCGAGACGCGAGTCTTTTTTAAACTAAACGAGCAGCTCGGGCGGCATCAATTGACCCAGGAGGTGAATTATACCAACGGCCTCGTGAGAGAATTTCTGCCGCTCTCGGCGGGACAGAGTTTACCGTCGTCGCGAAGTGACACCGGGGCGCGGCGTCTGCTTCTTGCGTTCGGCGACACAATTTTGTTGGGCGAACAGAGCAATCCGTTCATCTTAACGCTCCGCGGCGCATATCGCGGAGAGCCGTCCGATACTCGCCCCTCTCACCCGGAAGCCGGGCCGGGGACGAGATTTAACCCGTTCAGCGCTCCAGGTTTTCTTTTTGGCACCCTGCCTCAGATTTTTTTCGGCAATTCACTGACGGCTTCAAATCTGAACCAGAAATATACTTCATTCACAGCCAACGCAAACAAACTCTTCGGCGACCATGATGTGAAATTCGGATGGAATTTCCTGCGGACAAAAGTTGACGGCCTTGATCCGCGAGTTTTGAATAGTCAGGTCTTTTCCTCGGTCAACGACTTTGCTGAGTTCGGACCTGTAAACGGCGGCATTTCTTTACTCGCGGCAATTGGAGGACTCACGCCCGAGGATGACGAGATTCATCTGCGGAACAATTATAACGGGCTTTTCGTGCAGGATGATTGGAAACTGCGGAGTAACCTGACCGTCAATCTCGGACTGCGCTGGGAGCACGACTCCGAATTCGAGGCCAAGCGAAACTTCGCGCCGCGTTTGGGTGTTGCCTGGGCCGTAACGCCGAAGACCGTCGTGCGGGCAAACGTCGGGCTGTTTTACGATCAGTTCCGGTTGGGACTTGCGCGCAATGTTCCTTCATTCGGCGGCACTGATCAAAGAGTTCAACAATTATTGTTATTCCCGCGAGGATTATACGGATCCCCGTCTTTCGTTTCCAGTATCGGACTCTTGCTTCTTGGGAACGGTCCATGCTTATCGAACGCCTTTGTCGGCAATCTAACCGACGCGCAGATCACCGCCGCCGGAACGAGATGTCCGTTGAACCCGTCGTTACCGCTCATCGGAGTGGACAGGCTCAACAACGTGGTCGCGCCCGGACGTACCCCGATTCCGGCCAACACGGTGATTACCGCCAGCAACGTGCAGGCTCTCACGGGGCTGACACCGGATCAGTATGCGGCGCAGGCCAGCGCGGCCGTCGGACAACCGGCAGGATACTTCGTCTTCGGCCCGTTCGGGGTATTGAATAATCCCATTATCCCCCCGCAGGGTGCTCCCGTCACGCTTGACGGTACCTTCAAGACTCCGCATACGCTTGGCTTCAACATCGGCGTGCAGCGTGAGATCACAAAGGATATGGTAGTCGAGGTAGACTATTACCACCGGAACATCCGTAATCTTCTGGGTGTCAGGGCGAGCAATCTAGCCTTCAGGGCGCGTGTTGCAGGCAGCGAGCGCAGCTTCGACCCGGCAGGCGCTACAGCACAAATCGTCACTTTCGGTCCGTTCTACGAAGGCAAATACGACGCGCTGATCGTCAACTTCAATAAGCGGTTCAGCCGCCGCTTTCTGCTTGGGGCAAATTATACCTTTGCCAAGGCTACCGACAATTCGGCGGGGATTTTTGCGTTCCCTTCGGACAGCTTCATCGGAACAGTGCCGGAAGTAACCGAACGCGGTACAGGCACGACCAACGCCAATGGTTCATTCACATCAACCAACGGCAACTTCGTCGCGCAGGCAGGAACATTTCTCAATGGTCCTGACCTTGATAAGGGTCCGTCAGATTTGGCGGTCAATCATATCTTCCAGATCAACGGGCTGGTGGAGCTTCCGTGGCAATTTCAGGTCAGCGGCATCTTCCGGGCGCAGAGCGGCTTTCGTTTCAGCCGTAATGCTACAACTTTTGTAGATCCCGACGGTAACGGGAGTTTCGGCGGCAATGATCTTGGTCCCGGCGCCGGACGGAATGCCTTCACCGCGCCTGCCTTCGTTAATCTCGATATGCGCTTTACCAAGCGTTTCGACATCGGCGAGCGGGTAAAGGTGGATCTCTTTTTCGAGTTCTTTAACCTGCTGAACCGTCAGAACCCAGCCGCGGTCTTTCAGCAACAGAACGTTGCGCAAAATCCTGTCGGCTCGAAATCGCAGGTGTTGCCCGGACGGGAAGGACAGGTCGGATTCAGAATCGAGTTCTAGGGATAAGCGAGCAGCAAGCAATAAGCAGGCAAAGCAGTTTTGTTTTGGCTGCCTATTGCTTACTGCTCGCTTTCCTTTATCAATGGACGATCTAAGTGAATGCTCAAACGAATTGGGTGAAGACCCTTCTAGGCGACTGATCTCATATTTCGCGCTTCAAACGCCAATCTAATCAGGGGCTAGATGTATGAAACATTGGACTCATTATTCAAAGAGTCTCTCACTACCAATCCTCACTCTCATCTTACTGCTCGGCAGTTCCTCACTAACGGCGGCACAGACGGCGCGGGCATCAGATGAAAATCTGGCGGCGACCATCAACGAAATGTTGGAGAGAACTTACAAGCCTGACGAGCCGGGGGCGGCGGTGATCGCGGTCAGGGAGGGTAAGGTTATTCTTCGCAAAGGCTACGGCAAAGCAAATCTCGAACTCGGCGTGCCAGTTGAGCCTGACATGGTTTTCCGGCTCGGTTCAATCACCAAACAGTTCACCGCCGTCGCCGTCCTCATGCTCGCCGAACAAGGAAAACTCTCGCTCGACGACGACATCACTAAGTTTCTGCCTGACTATCCGACCAGAGGGCAGAAGATCACCATCGAACACCTGCTCACGCACACCTCCGGCATCAAAAGCTATACGTCGCTGCCGGAGTGGTTGACGCTGTGGCGAAAAGATATTCCGCTCAATGAGCTAATAGCTCTGTTCAAAGACCAGCCGGTGGATTTCGCACCGGGCGAGCGTTGGGCATACAACAACTCCGCTTACGTCCTGCTGGGCGCAATCATCGAGAAAGCGTCGGGGCAAACCTACCGCGAGTTCATTGAGAAGAACATCTTCGCGCCCCTCAGCATGAAGCGTTCCTTCTACGACGACACGGCGCGCGTCATCCCCCGTCGCGTGTCGGGCTATTCAAAGAGCGGCGACGGATACATCAACGCCGCCTACCTGAGCATGACTCAGCCTTACGCCGCCGGTGCGCTGACCTCTTCGGTGGACGACCTCGCGCTCTGGGACGCCGCCCTCTACACAAACAAGCTGGTGAAGCAAGAAACCCTGAAGCGGGCTTGGACTGCTTCCAAACTCAACGACGGCAAACCCACACGCTACGGCTACGGCTGGGGAACAAATTCTTACGAGGGACACCGCATCATCGAACACGGTGGCGGCATCAACGGCTTTAGCACGGACGCGCTGCGCCTGCCGGATGATCGAATCTTCGTCGCCGTGTTGACTAACAAAGACTCAGGCACTCCCGCGCCGAGTGAAGTCGCTTTCAAGATCGCCGCCCTCACCGTCGGCAAGCCATACCGCGAGCCGACGGCGACCAAGTTGCCGTCGGGCGCGCTCGATAAATACGTCGGGGTTTATCAGTTGGACAGGAAAGATGAGGTGGTCATTCGCCGCGAGGATGAAAAACTCTTAGCACAGTTCCCGCAGTCCGGGAAAATTGAAATCCTCCCTTTATCCGAAGCGGAATTTGTAATCAAAGGTTCTCGCAATCGCTTGAGGTTCACCAAGAACGCGGCGGGCGAGATTAGCAATCTCGTACTGCACGGCAACTACGGGGCGGATCAGGAAGCCGCGAAGATTGACAAGCCACTGCCTGCGGAGCGACGGGCGGTGACGCTTGATTTCGCTCTCTATGAACGGTATGTCGGCGAATATGAGCTGGCTCCGGGCTTCTCGTTCACTATCAGCCGTGAGGGAGATAAGCTGTTGGCGCAAGCGACGGGACAACCCAAACTGGAAATCTTCCCGGAGTCGCAGACGAAGTTTTTTGCGAAGGAGGTGGATGCTCAGGTCGAGTTTGTCGTTGACGAATCCGGTAAAGCCTCAAGCATGATTCTCCAACAAGGGGGGCGAAAGTTGCCAGGAAAGAAGACCAAATAAGGTTGAGAAAAACAAATTAGGGCAGGAGAGAATTGATGCGTAAATTCGCAATGACTACCTTCCGTAAGCTGCTGGCTCTGACGCTAATCCTTGCGCTGCCCGTCATGGCAGCCGCGCAAGGGCAACGACCCGGATCACGACCACGAACATTCGACGTGATTATTAGGGGCGGCACGGTCTATGACGGCACGGGTCGCGCGCCCGTGCGCGCCGACGTTGGAATTAAAGGCGACCTCATCGTCGCCGTCGGCAATCTCAAGCAAGCCACCGCGCCGACAATCGTTGATGCCAGAGGGCTGGCAATTGCGCCGGGCTTCATCAACATGCTCTCGTGGTCAACTGAATCTTTAATCGTTGACGGGCGCTCGCAAGGGGAGGTTCGGCAAGGCGTGACCACGCAGATTATGGGCGAGGGGTGGTCGATGGGACCGCTTAACGAGCGTCTGAAGCAGCAGATGATCGCCGACCAGAGCGATTACAAGTTTCCCGTCGAGTGGACGACTCTCGCAGAGTATTTAACCTTTCTTGAGCGGCGCGGCGTCTCGCAAAACGTCGCGTCGTACATCGGCGCGGCGACGATTCGCCAGTATGTTTTAGGCGAGGCGGACGTACAGCCGACGCCCGCGCAACTCGCGGAGATGCGCGAGCTAGTTCGCCGCGAGATGGAAGCGGGGGCATTAGGCATCGGCTCATCTTTGATCTACGCGCCCGCGTTTTACGCCAAGACCGAAGAACTGATTGAGTTGTGTAAGGTCGCTGCCAAGTACAAGGGCAAATACATCTCGCATATGCGGAGCGAGGGCAATCAACTGCTTGAAGCCGTCCGAGAGCTGATCCGCATCAGCCGCGAAGCCGGACTGCCTGCCGAGATTTATCATTTGAAAGCGGCGGGTCAAAGCAATTGGTCAAAGATGGACGAGGTCATCGCTCTCGTCGAAGACGCACGACGGCAGGGGCTGAAGATCACTGCGGATATGTACACCTACCCGGCGGGCGGGACGGGGCTGACCGCGTGCTTGCCGCCGTGGACGCTCGACGGCGGTTACGACGCGCTCTTCAAAAGACTCCAAGACCCGGCGACCCGCGAGAAGATTAAAAAAGAGGTGACGACTCCGACCAACGAATGGGAGAATCTTTATCTCGCCGCCGGTACGCCCGAACGCATCATCCTCAGCAGTTTCAATTCCGATAAACTTAAGCCGCTCGCGGGTAAGACGCTCGGCGAAGTGGCGCGGACGCGCGGCACAGACCCCGTTGATACGATCATGGATTTGATACTTGAGGATCGTTCGCGCAGCGGGGCGATCTATTTTTTGATGTCCGAAGAGAACATCAAAAAGCAGATTCGATTGCCGTGGGTCTCGTTCGGTTCTGACGGCGCATCTATGGCTACTGAAGGAGTCTTCCTCAAGTCTTCAACGCACCCGCGCGCCTACGGCAACTTCGCGCGCCTGCTCGGAAAATATGTGCGCGAGGAGAAAGTGATCCCGCTCGCCGAGGCGGTGCGCCGTCTGACGGGACTGCCCGCGACGAATCTTGAGCTGGATCGTCGCGGCTTTCTCAAAGAAGGTATGTTCGCCGACGTGGTCGTGTTCGATTCGCAGGCGATTGCCGACCGCGCCACGTTTGAGAAACCGCACCAGTACGCGGTCGGCGTCCGGCACGTCTTCGTCAACGGCGTGCAAGTGTTGAAAGACGGCGAACATACCAACGCGAAACCCGGACGCGCTCTCTGGGGACCGGGAAAGATTCGCTGATGACAAAGAACGAGCATCTTTCGTTTAGACTGAGCAGCCAATGGAAATAGTTAGGAGCAGACAGAAGAAGAGCGTCGCAACTCTGGCACTAACCCTCACGCTGACACTCGTACTGAATTTCTTAGTCGTCTCGCCCGGCTCTGCAAAGACATCAGGCGAACCAAACCGTCAAGCCGTCATCGCGCCGCGCAATCCTTACGCGGCGGCGCGGTCGAGATGCTCGAGCGGTTCATCGCACACGAGATGAGCGATAAGGAACTCCCCGCCCTTTCCATTGCGCTCGTAGATGACCAGCAGATTGTGTATGCCAAAGGCTTCGACTTCGACGATCCGAAAAGCAAGACGCCCGCCACCGCCGAGACCGTCTATCGCGTCGGCTCGGTGTCAAAGCTCTTGACCGACATCGCGGTCATGCAGTTAGTCGAGATTGACCACGTGCTCGTGAACGGACAAGTCGTGATCGAACATGGAAGGCACACCGGCGCGCGACCCGGTCAGGTGCTCTACGGCCCGGGTCGCCGGCTTCAATAATAAAGATTGGGGAACTGGCAGAGTTATGTCCACAAGAATCACCCGTCGCAAGCTGCTGGCGCTCGCCGCACGGTCGACGATGGTCGCCTGCGCGAGTAAGTTTTTCGTCATCGAGTCGGGCGGCATGACTCAAAGTGCGGGAGCGAACGCGAAGTACAAAGATGTATTTGAAGCTTTAGACAGCTTCGTCAAGCAATACATGCGGGAGATGAATTCGCCCGGCATGACGCTGGCGCTCGCAAACCGGGACGGGGTATTACGCGCCGCGACTTACGGTTTCAGCGATCTTGAGCGGGAGCTGAGCGTCAAGCCGGAGCAGCTTTTTCATATCGGCTCAATCAGCAAGTCGTTCACCGCCACCGCGCTTCTCCAACTACGCGAAGAAGGCAAGCTGGACTTGCATAAGCCCGTTGTCGAGTACCTGCCGTGGCTGAAGATCGAGACGCAGTACGCGCCCATTACTGTGCATCATCTGCTGACGCATTCTGCGGGGCTGCCCGGCAACGTGTCGATCTTTCTTTCAGACCCTGCGGCGAAGCACAAAACAGGTTTCGCTCCCGGCGAGCACTTCCATTACTGCAACTTGGGCTATGACATGTTGGGCCACCTGTTGAGCACACTCGACAATCGGCCCTACGGCGAGTCCGTCCGCCAGCGCATCCTTGAGCCGTTGGGCATGAGCGCCACCGAGCCTACCATCAACAGTGACATCCGCGACCGCACGGCGCGCAACTATATGATCTATCATGACGAGCGCCCGTACCCGCGCCACGGGAAACTCGCCGAGGCTCCACAACTCATCTTTGAGAAGGGATCGGGCAGCATCGCCTCCACCGCGCGCGACATGGGTCTTTACGTCAACATGCTGGCGAATCGCGGCAGAGGGGCGAAGGGGC
>JACDEG010000759.1:0-1498 GCA_013816505.1 Pyrinomonadaceae bacterium
GCTTTACTACACGCCGCCGGGCGCCGTCTATTTGTACCTCAACATCACGGGGACGATTTTTCTCGCCGGGGCGTTCGTCTGCGTGGTGGGCGGGCTTTACTGGCGGCGCTCGAACGTCTACGGCGGATACCTTGCGATGCTGATGGGAGCGGCGGGCGCGATCATTCCGTTCTTCTTTCTGGGCTGGAGCGAGAACGTCACGGGGTTCGCGGCCTTCGGACTCGCTGCCGTCGGACTGGTCGTCGGCTCTCTGGCGCTGAAGCAACAAAGCGCCCCGCCGCAGGACGCCGCTGCCGAACAGAGCTAACGGGAGGGACTATGAGATACTGGCAACTATTCTGGACGGCCGCACTGTTGGTCGCCGGCGCTTCATTCGCACTCATCACCATAGTCGTGACGTTCAAGGGGTATCATGACTTGCGCGAATGGATCGGCAGTCTGACGCGACAGAATAAGGCGCAACAAACACAGTCCGCACAAACGCAGTCTGACGACGCGAAAACGTCATAAATGTGCGTGTGATATGAGGCCGCACATGACATAAGGAGGTAAGGATGCTCCGACTGGCGTCGGCCGGGTGATGCCAGAAAGAATACTGCCTCCAAATATCTTTACATTTTCTTTCCGGTAGGATTATATTCTCGCCGGGCAAACGATGAAGGCAAGAAGAAAGCTAAAGAGATTAGTTGGCTTCCTTCCTGCACCACCCCTTACCGCAAAGCTTACCGCCAGTAGAAATGAATTCACGTTTTCTCCAATCGAGAAACGGACGTAGTTCTTCACATCGAGGGTTGTTTTGGTTGATGAGAATAAAGCCGCCACTGTTAAGACAAGCAGTTAAAGCATGACACAGGAAAAAGACACGAAAATATCAAGGAGAGACTTGCTCAAAGCGGGGGCACTTGGAGGGCTCGGCATCGCAAGCCTGAGTAGCTCTCACGAAGCGAGTGAGGCGCGAGCTAACGCGGAACATCTTCAAGAGTCGCAGACCAAAAACAACTCGGTCATCGGGATGAGGTTCGAGCCGCGTGCGGTCGTTCGCGTCGGGATTATCGGGTTCGGGAATCGCGGCCCCAGCCATCTACGGGATTTGCTCTCGATAGACAAAGTCGAAGTCAAAGCCGTTTGTGACATTGTTCGAGAGAAGGCGTTGAAGGCCCAGGCGATGGTCGTCAAGGCCGGGCAGAAAGCACCCGATGTCTACGACAAGAGTGATCGTGACTTCGAGCGTTTGTGCCGGCGAGACGATATTGATCTCGTCTACGTGGTGACTCCCTGGGATTGGCACGCACCGATGGCGGTTGAGGCGATGAATCAAGGCAAGCACGTCGGCGTCGAGGTCTCGGCGGCGACGACTGTGAAGGACTGCTGGGCGCTCGTCAACACCTCTGAGAAAACTCGGCGTCATTGCGTCATGCTTGAAAATGTCTGCTACGGCCAGAACGAGATGATGGTGCTCAACATGCTGCGCGCCGGCTTGTTCGGGGAACTTCTGCAT
>JACDEG010000759.1:1508-2314 GCA_013816505.1 Pyrinomonadaceae bacterium
GATCTGCGCGATCAACTCCTCTCCGACTATTACGAGGGCGACTGGCGCCGGATAGCGCACATCAATCGGGACGGCAATCTCTACCCGACTCACGGCCTCGGCCCCGTCGCGCAGTACATGAATATCAATCGCGGCGACAGGTTTGATTACATGGTCTCAATGAGTTCTCCGCAAAAAGGGTTGGAAGAATATCGCGCCAAGCACGTCCCGCCGGGCGACCCAAAATGGAAAGAGAAGTACAGGTGCGGCGACATAAATACATCCATGATCAAGACGGCGAAGGGGCGGACGATCATGTTGCAGCATGACGTGGTCAATCCGCGCCCCTATGATCGCATCAACCTCATCTCCGGCACAAAAGGAACATTCCGCGACTATCCGCCGCGAATCTACTTCGACGGTCAGAAGGGTGGCGAGCAATGGGCGACGCTCGACCAGTACCAAGAGCAGTACGAGCATCCGTTGTGGAAGAAAGTCGGCGAGCTGGCGCGCAAGACGGGCGGGCACGGCGGGATGGATTTTATAATGAACTACCGTCTGATCCAGTGCATGCGCGAAGGTCTCGCGCCGGACATGGACGTGTATGACGCGGCGGCGTGGAGCGTGCCCACTCCCTTAAGCGAAATGTCGGTCGCTCAGGGCAGCGCGCCCGTTAAATTTCCCGACTTCACACGCGGGCGCTGGAAGGAGAGGCGGAACGATTCGTTCGCCTCGTAATGTGAAGGTCGCACGCCGCTCAGATCACGATGTGAATGATTCCATAATTTTGAAGAACCCTTCAAAGTTTTGGCTTTCCTCGAACTGTG
>JACDEG010000313.1 GCA_013816505.1 Pyrinomonadaceae bacterium
TAAACTATGTGCCTCGCGCGTTGTTGGCGAAAGTCAATATCAAGTTAGATGTCATTACCAAATTACTTGTATGTGCGATGAACAAGATAAAAACCTGGTCGGCGGCGGGAACAATCGACATCATCTACGCCTGGTTGAGCAGGATGTTGAACAACAAAGGTCATCACCGCTTTCCGCATCGGCGCCGAGCGAACTACGCGAGCTGATTGAAGAAATCCAGCGCCAAGCGCCACGCGAGAAGACAGCGGAGGACGACATGTTACCGCCCGCGGCATAGTTGATGGCAATGAAATTGACCGCCAAAGATTTATCGCTCAACGCCACGACGCTTGAACTGCTGCGCCAAGTCGACAACGGCAAGCGCGTCTTCGAGCCTGAAGCAGATGCGCCGGAGTCGCTCGGTAAGTTTCAGGAACGGGTGAAGTTGTTAAGGACATTGGAGACTCGCCGTCTGATCGCAGAGATTAACGGTCTGAACATGGCACGCTCGGCCGGGAAAACCGTGATCGACAAAGTGCGTTTGCGTGGTGGACTGACAGAGAAGGGAAAAGCCTTACTGGCACATTATGATGCCGGTGGTCACGAACGTGTGGCGTAAATAGTCACGCTGATATTTCTTGTCGTGGTGTCTGGTTGTAACGCCTCGGATTCGCGTCGGCACTGGCGATGAAGTCTTCGGCTTCCTGGTTGCCGTCGCGCATTCTTCGTTCCCCGTAATAAGACCAACAGCATACCGTCCCTGCATCTTTGCCTGCGCGACACAAAGGGCATATCAGACTTGACCTGACAAAGGGAAAGTCAATATGCATCATGCTTCTTTCTCCTGATCTCCTGATCATCATGGGTTGAGTCTTCTGCATGAGGAGCAAAGCCGTAGTTCTGCCACACATCTAAAACTTCATCCGTCGATTCTTGCGGTAAGTTATGAAACCACGCGTCAACGCCGACCACGCGCAGATGCAAATGAGCTAACACCGCATCATCAACTCCTTTCGCACCTTCCCACACGACGACCCTGGTGCTGACGTTGCTTCCGGTCGCTCGAGCATCCTCTGCGCGCTAGGCAATCAACCTGGCGAGTTGGCGGCAGACTTCTCTTTTCTGTCGATGGTCACGGTCGAAAGCGATAATCACTTCGTGTCCGCGGATCGCGGCAATTAGTCCCGCGTGCGCAACACTGGACTCGCGGTTAATCTCGACAACAAAACACCACCACCTTCCGCCGCTCCATCGATCACTTCACGGCGCGTCAACAACGCTCACCACAGAGCAGGTAGTCACGAACAATCGCAGAGCGAAGACGAGCCACACACCAACGAAGGGCGAGACGTGCGTTCAGGCGTGACGCTCGAAAGTAGTGAACTCGCGACCAGCACCATCACTACCAAGCGTCGTTTTAATCGCTCAATCAATCTTCAACGTGAAGCGCAGAAAGCACTGCGCGAAGCATTGGCATCGCCCACAAGATTCAATCGGTGGAGCACGCCGAAGCATGGATTATCAATCGCCGCGCTCGCTCCGGTTGACCTGTATGCCACCCGACGCCTGACTGTCGTCGCGGCGAAGAACGTCACGCCCAGCGGATTGCGCGTCGTGGCCGGAAGTCCCGAGATCGATTTGCAGACATTGAATGATGCCGGTCAGGTCGTGCAGGTCCGCTCCATCGCGCGCCTGCACAGGGAAGCCTCAACGATTGACGGCGCAATTCCGGCGGGGGCGACCATCTACTACGTGGTCATTTACGAAACGCCGGTGCTTGATGCGGCACAACGAGTGCGCCTCTCCATTGCGCAGATTAAAGCTGCCGACCAACCGGCATCGACGGATGTCTCCGGTGCTGACCAGTAACTCGATTTCAGTAATCCGAAAGGTGGCGCGAGATGTATTTGAATGATGGTAACGGCGGCCACAGTGGGCACGGCAATGGTGATGGGCGCCGGCAGGTTTCCCTGTCCGAACTACGCACCGGCACCAAAACGTTTGATGCGGATGATTCCAAGTTTGACGAGGCGAAAACGAAAGCAAAACCCGCTGAAGATCAACCCGAATCTGCGAAACCAACGAACGAAGAGCCAACAAAACTATTGCTCGATGCTGACGATGACGCCCCGTCGTGCGCCGACACGTTGGACGAAGACGGGCGGAAAAGCTCACGCCGTCGCCGGTTCGTGGCGTTCGGTGTCGCTGCGCTGGTGGCGGTGTTGTTCGTGATTGTTATTTATTTCCGGTTGTTCGCCGGGAGCGATGAAGAGCACCGCGTGCAGTCAGGAGCGAACGCGCGCCACAGCGAAGCGGCGGCAAAAGACGGTTCGACGCATGCGATGACAGCCGAAGAAATCCGCAGTGAATATGAAAAAGCGCGAACCGCAAACAGCCACTCGACAACGAACACCGCAGCCGCACCGAACAATTCAAGTCGAACGAACGCCAATGTCACGGGCGCGGGTAGTCCAGTCACTGACCGCCTGCCGCTGGGCGACTACTCGACAACCGTCGTCGCACCTCCATCTTCCGCCGTGACACCTTCGTCAACCGTTGCACCTCAGACAAGCGCGACAACTTCACCCGCACACACCAACGCCACGAACGCGGTGTATACCAACGCGACGATGAATGCTACGACGGCGAACGCGGCAGGCAGCCCGAACGCCGAACGGTCAATTCACATCAGTCAGCTTCAAAACACAGCGAGCGAAGAAACGTCGCCGGCACGAGTAGAATCCATTGACAACACAATTGATAGCGCGAACGAAGCAGGACGAACGCGCACTGCATCCGTCGCGTTGCCACCATTGGGAACGATGTTGCCCGTCCGCACGCTCGGCACGCTGTACACCTTGCGCGCGGAAGGATACGTGCGAATGCAACTTGTGCGCGCCGCATCGGGCGATGGTTGGAGCTTGCCGCGCGGGGCGGAACTCTACGGGCAACTGCGCGGCTCTGACTACGAAATCGGTCGGGCTTACGTGCAGCTTGTCGGCTTCGTTGACCGGCGCACCAGCGGCTTCGTGCGGCTTGAAGGAAGCATCGTCGGCGCGGATGGAAGCGAAGGTTTGCGCGGTCATAAGCGCAGTCTGACATCCGGCTGGACTCGTGCGCTGCGAATCGCCGGCGCGGGAGCGGTCGAAGCGCTCTCAACCGTCGCCGCCACCGTCGGCAGACGACCCATGTACATCGGAGACATCTACAGCAGTAGCGCGCCGCGCGTGACATCACCGCTGATGCGCGAATTGAACGGCATCGCCTACCGCGAAGGTCAGGCAGGATCAATCGAAGTTCCGGCAGGAACACGCGGCTACATTCTGGTGATGACCGTCCCACGCGAAATAAACCGCACCGAGGCGCGGGCCGGTGAACTCCGCCGCTTAACCGATAGTACAAACCTCAGTGTTGCGGAGGGACAACTTTCGGAAACGGAACTCGCAGAACTGATCACCAACGGCAACACGGACGACATCCATCGCGCGCTCTCGCGCATGACGCCGGAGATGCGCCGCGTAGCTTTAGCCGCAATTACCGGGCAGTAATCTTCACATTGAAGGGAAACAAAAATGATTCCGCCTCCCGTACCGAATCAGCAACAATTCAATCCGCGTGACGTGCTACGTGAAAACGGTAGAGACGGCATTGCCGGGCGTTTAGCGAGATCCGGCTACCGGATTCAAGCGCAACTGCTCGATGATTACATTCAAGTCTTGCGAAGCGGGAAAATCTGGATGATTGAAGGCGAGCCGGGCGCGGGTAAATCCGCCGTCGCATACGCAACGCAACTTGCCTTTAACCTCACGATGTTCCCGATTCAAGGCATGAGCGAGTTGAAGTTGGGCGAATTGATGTATGAGTGGGATAGGGAAGCGCAAAGTCAGTTTGTGATTCAATCAGTGTCATCCGGCACCAAGAGTTTGGAAGAAGCGCAAAGCCAGCAACATCAATTGAGATTTCTGAAGCTGGGACGCGCGCTCGATGCGTTTCACTTCGCGGCGCAGACAGGCAGAGTCCCGCTGCTCTTTTTCGATGAAGTGGACAAGCTGCCCGAACACTTACAAGACATGTTGCTCGGACTCTTGGAGTGCGGTTACGCTTACGTCCCGCATTACGATCAACCGATCGGCATCTATGACCGCGAAACGAACAGCACGAATCGTGCGCTGTTTCCGTTGGCGATCTTCACTTCAAACAATCTGCGCTTCAAACTCTCGCCGCCGTTTCGCTCCCGTTGTTTTTATTCGTGGCTCGACAGGCCGACGCCGGAAGAGGAAGTCGCTATCTTGCGAACACGCGTGCCGGAAGCGTCTCCACATCAAGTCAGAGCGGTGGTGCGGATCAACGAATCCATCAAAGCGATTCCCGGCGTGACGAACAAACCGGGCTTGCGCGAGTCGATTGATTTGCTGGCGGCGTTCGTGCGCGACGATGTGCGCGAAGTGAATGAGCATGTGCTTGGGGCTTACGTCGGCTATCTGGCGAAACAGCAGAGTCAAGCTAAGAGCCTCCGGTTAGCACTGGCGCGGGTGGCGAGCGAAGCACATCACCCGGATGCGATGATCGATACGTGGATCGCAGGAGCTTTCGGACAGGAGCACATCTTCATCCGGGAGGCGGCATGATGAACAGAGCGTCGCCACGGAAAGCGAAGGCTACAGCAGACGTGACACACAAGCGTTTGGCACTGCCGAAACTTACGCCAAGTCGAATGGTTGGTTTAATCGCTTGCATCGTTGCGCTCACAATTACGTTTGCGGGCGACATCCGACGCGCATTCCGGTCGGTGAAGGCGGACAGCACGTTGAGGAAGAGGCAACGCATACGGCGGAACTAACGCAGCCACAAGAAACTGCCAATGAAAGTTCAACCATCGCAGCTTCAACGAAGCAGAGCGTAAGCAAAGCGGTAAACGAAACCGTTGCGCGCAAGCAAGAATCGAAAGAGCGCGAGCCGATGGTGTTGTCGAAAACAATATCGCCTGAAGTGGTCTATGCCGTGACCCGCGAAGCGATTGACCACCTCGCAGACCTCTACGACGATCCACTAGCATCGTCGGCACCTGACGTGCAGATGATTCCGGTAGAAGAAAATTCCCTCGACCGCGTGCTAAATCCGTAGCGGCAGCTCAAGCGATAGAAGCGAGAAAGCCACAACATGAAAAACGAGCAAGCATCAAACACTTCTACTCGTCGCGGCGGACGCATGAAGTTCACGTTCGCCGCGCTCGCCGTCTCTTTTTTGCTGCTTGTGTTTGCCGTCATCTATGCGTCATGGCAATCGAGTCGTGCGAGCGAAGCCAACTTACCGGTGCCGGCGATGGAGCAGATCGCGCTCGCCTTGCGAACCTTTCATCATCAAACCGGACGCTTTCCATCTGACTTCCGTGAACTCAACGAGCGCGTCTGGCGCAGGGCAAGAACACAGCAAATCTCGCCTGACGGTAAGACGCTCACGGCAGCGCAATCAAACTATTTCTACACATTCCACGCCATCACTCCGGCAAATCCGACACGCGCCGATACGCCGCCGAAAGCTGCCATCTGGGGCGCTCCCGTAGGCGAACGCGCAAGCGAATCAGCGACGTACTTTTGGTACGTCACGCCGCAGAAGATCGAAGGCTGGATGGGACCCGCATTGACACGCGAAACAGTTGCCGTGACTGGCGCGGTTCCATCCGAACAGCAACTGGCTTTGCTCACCATGACGAGACAGACCACGAACGGCGTGAGTCTCACTGCACCGAAAACAAGCGGCATCAGTTCCTTCCTTCCGTTCTAATTGTACGCTGTACGCACTCGCGGCTTTCGTGCTATCAGTCATTTAGAACGCAGATTAAGGATGGGATAGCTGATGGCTAGGAACTTTGGAAACCGCTTACTGCTTGCGATTATTTATCTGCTCGTCTCAGTTGTCGCGCCGCTTACAGTATGGGCACAACTGCCTACAACAAGAGGGCGCATACCGCTCGAAGACAATCAACCGCACACCGCACCAATCTACACAGTGCCGTTGGGAAGCGCGATGGAGGAATACTCTTATCCGTTTCCTGTCTCATATCTATCATTCGACATTGAACGCGAACCCGTCCGCATGGCGTATATGGACGTGCGCCCGACCGCTAACGCGAACGGACGCACGGTAGTTCTCTTACACGGCAAGAACTTCTACGGCAGCTATTGGGAGCAAACGATTCGCGCTTTATCGCAAGCGGGCTATCGCGTCGTCGTACCTGACCAAATCGGCTTCGGTAAATCATCAAAGCCCGACATTCGATACAGCTTCGACTTGCTTGCCTCAAACACCGCGCGCTTGCTTGATGAGTTGAACATCCGACAAGCAACCATCGTCGGTCATTCGATGGGCGGGATGCTCGCCGTTCGCTTCGCACGCACCTTTCCTGAACGCACGACGCAGTTGATTTTAGAGAACCCGATTGGCTTGGAAGATTATCGCTTCGCGATTCCGCCGCAAGATTTTGCGACGCTCTATCAAAATGAGATCAACCAAACGCCGGAAGCGTATCGGCAATTTGTGAGGCGTTACTTTGTCGAGTGGAAAACGGAGTATGAACGCTTCGTCGAGGTCAGAGCACGCATCCGGTTAGGCGGCGAGTTTCCGCGTTGGGCGCGTGTGTCGGCGTTGACATATCAAATGATTTATCAACAACCCGTGCGACACGAGTTCAATTTAATCAGCACGCCGACACTGCTCATCATCGGGCAGGAGGATAGAACGGTGGTCGGCGGAAATTATGTGAGCGAGAAAGTCCGCCGCACGCTTGGACAATACCCGCAACTCGGACAAGCGGCGGCAGGCGACATTCCGAACAGTCGCCTCATCGAACTCAAGCGCGTCGGACATATCCCGCACTTGGAAGCGACGAATGAATTCAACCGAGTGTTGCTTGAATTTTTGCGTTGAGAAAACTTATGTAAGCGAGAATCAATGATGGTGATTAATTCCTGGACATTACGGTTGATGATTAATGTTGCGAAGTAGTATTTCGGCAATTCTGTAAAGAGATGTCACTGGTCAAAACATTAGTTGCCCTAAACCGCTACCGAGTAGCTACGGTTGAGGGTTCGTTACATAATCTGGTAATCCCTCAGATATGCACGGAAGAAGGCGAAAGAAATTTGCCGCGCTGCTGACACAAGTCAAAACTACCATCCTTAGCCGGTTCGATCTCTACAATTATGGAGTGTTTGATCTCTCGTATTTCACTGCCAAGTTGGACACCTGTCTGCGAGCGACAACCTTCCGCGCATTACTGAGGTAGTACCTGTCTAGCAAAGGACATATCGCAAACAGCAACTCACTAATCTATAATGTGAATCAGGGGTTGAAAGCTAACAGATAGAAAGCAAAAGTCAGCTTTCCGAAACAGTGGATCATCAAGCCCTCGGTTGAACGCACCGTGCTGGCTCTTTGGAT
>JACDEG010000314.1 GCA_013816505.1 Pyrinomonadaceae bacterium
GTCTGCGCGCTGTTTGGTTTGCAATGCGTGGTCTACATGGGCGCGGATGATGTCGTGCGGCAGCGTCTGAATGTTTTTCGAATGCAGTTGCTTGGCGCGGAAGTGCGCGAAGTCGAAGGCGGTTCGCGCACGCTGAAGGACGCGATTAACGAAGCACTGCGCGACTGGGTGACGAACGTCGCAGACACTTATTACTTGCTCGGCAGCGCCCTCGGCCCGCATCCGTATCCGCTGATGGTGCGCGACTTTCAGAGCGTCATCGGGCACGAGGCGCGCGCGCAGTTCATCGAGCGCGTCGGGCGTCTGCCGGATGCGTTGGTCGCGTGCGTCGGCGGCGGCTCGAACTCCATCGGCTTGTTTCATCCTTTTCTGGCGGACCAGTATGTGAAGATGTACGGCGTCGAAGCCGGCGGCAGCGGCGACCGTATCGGGCAGCACGCGGCGCGCTTTAATGAACGCGGCGGCGGGCGACCCGGCGTGTTGCAGGGGACGATGAGCTACGTGCTGCAAGACGAAGGCGGGCAGATTGCTTCGACCCACTCGATTTCCGCCGGACTCGACTATCCATCTATCGGCCCGGAGCACGCTTTTCTACATGACGCCGGGCGCGTCGTCTACGTCTCGGCTTCAGACGATGAAGCGCTTCGATCCTTCCAAACTCTTTCGCAACTCGAGGGCATCATTCCGGCACTCGAATCGGCGCACGGCGTCGCCTATGCGATGAAACTCGCGCGCAAGTCCGGTCCCGGTCAGAACATCATCGTTAACCTTTCGGGCCGCGGCGATAAGGATGTCAACACGGTCGCCGACCGCTTGAACGGTGAACCGCGTTGAGCCGCATCGCTGAAACTTTCTCACACCTGAAGTCCGTGTCGCGTCGCGGCCTGATTCCGTTCATCACCGCCGGTGATCCTGACCTCGCGACGACGCGCGCGCTGATAGTTGAACTGGCACGGGCGGGCGCGAGCGTGATCGAGTTGGGCGTGCCGTTTAGTGACCCGGTCGCCGACGGCCCGGTGATTCAACGTGCCTCGGAACGCGCGCTGCGCCTGCACGTCGGCGTCCGTGATGTCCTCGCCGTGGTCGCCGACGCGCGTCGCGAGACCGATGTGCCCATCGTCCTTTTCAGCTACCTCAACCCGCTGCTCCAGTTCGGGATGGAGCGCCTGGCAACGGAGACGAAACAAGCGGGCATCGACGGCGTGCTGGTGACCGACCTGGTGCCGGAAGAAGCGGGTGAGTTTGCCGCAACCCTCGCCGCGCACCAACTGGATCAAATCTTTTTGGCCGCCCCGACGACCTCCGATGCGCGTCTGTCGATGATCGCGCGGCGCGCGCGTGGATTCATCTACGCCATTTCGCGCGCGGGCGTCACGGGCGCGCGTTCGGAATTAAGCGGCGAGGCAGAAAAGCTCGTCGGACGCCTGCGCCGGGTCACTGACCTGCCAATCGCCGTCGGCTTCGGCATCTCAAACAGCGAACAGGTCGCCGAAGTTTGGCGCTATGCAGATGCCGCCGTTGTCGGTTCAGCCCTCGTCGCCGAGATTGAGCGGCGCGACGGGGCGGTCGATCTCGTCTCCGGTGTCGGCGCGTTCGCGCGTGCTTTGCTACCGCCGGTGTCGCTCCCTCCCAATGGTTGATGGCGACGGTTGACGACACGTATAAAACACTGCACTAATCCGGCGGCGGTGGTAGAATCCGCACCTCAGATTTCCAACCTCACCTCCTGCTTGTTAAGGTGGTAATTAAAATCGTTGCATCCATGAAACGTTGTTCCATTCTCGTGCCATACGTGCTAAACTCGCCCTCGTTTTGGTGAGATAGCATATACAGCTTGAGAAAAGGGGACGAAGAAAGTGATAGGAACAATGGCTGACAGCAAAGCGGGCGCGGATCGCAGTAAAGCGGTTGAAGCGGCCCTCCTCAACATCGAAAAGAAATTTGGCAAGGGGTCGATCATGCGGCTTGGCGAGCGCGAAGTCTCGGACATCCCGGCGATTTCGACCACCTCTCTGAGCCTCGATGCCGCGACGGGTATCGGCGGGGTTCCGCGCGGGCGCGTGATTGAAATTTTCGGCCCCGAAAGCTCCGGCAAAACGACGCTCGCGCTCCACATTGTGGCGGAGGCACAGAAGGCGGGCGGCGTCGCGGCTTACATCGATGCCGAGCACGCGATGGATTCTGACTACGCCGGGAAGTTGGGCGTCAACATCGACGAGTTATTGATCTCGCAGCCGGATTCGGGCGAGCAGGCGCTGGAGATTGTCGAAGCTTTGGTGCGCTCGAACGGAGTGGATGTGATCGTCGTCGACTCGGTGGCAGCGCTTGTGCCGCGCGCCGAGTTGGACGGCGAGATGGGTGACAGCCTGCCCGGTTTGCAGGCGCGTCTGATGTCGCAGGCCCTGCGCAAACTGACGGCCGTCGTTGCGCAGTCGAACACCTCTCTGATCTTCATCAATCAGATTCGCGACAAGATTGGCGTCATGTTCGGCTCGCCGGAAACAACGACCGGCGGCCGTGCCCTGAAATTCTACTCCAGCCTGCGCGTCGACATCCGGCGCATCGGCGCGATTAAGGACGGTGATCGCGTCGTCGGTAATCGGACCAAAGTCAAGATCGTGAAGAACAAAGTGGCGCCGCCGTTTCGCGAGTGCGAGTTCGACATCATGTATGGCGAAGGCATCTCGCGCGAGGGCGACGTGCTCGACCTGGCCGTGGTCCACAAGGTCGTCGAAAAGAGTGGCGCGTGGTTCTCTTACAAGGGCGAGCGGCTCGGTCAGGGCCGGGAAAACTCGAAGCAGTCGTTGAAAGACGACACCAATCTGCTGTCCCGCATTGAGAACGAAGTGCGCGTCGCGCTCGGCATTCCGGTGACGGGCGAGGTGGAAGAGACAGAGACAAAGGCCGCGCCCACGCCAGACAAAGACAAGAAGTAGGGCCTCGGTCATGAAGTGAATCTTCTTGGAACGACGTCAGCGTTCAATTGCCAATCGCGCGCGGGTTAGTTTCGCTTGCATGACGCGCCGGCAATTGAACGCTTTTTTCTTTACGGCTTTCTTTGTGTCCCTGCAGAAAGGAGGCGTGAGATCAGCATTCATTTGTGCGTCACGGCTGAATGAACTATACGATTTTCCTTTCCACATGTAGAATTGCTGCCCTACGCAGCAATTAACTCTCCCTGAATAGACGCCGTTAGGTCATCCTGAAGACGTCACAACTCACTAATCACGCTCACCTTGCAGTGAGCGCTGAGAGGTTGTGTGCTTTCACACAACTTACAAGGAAAGAAAAGAATGTCCACTGTAAAATCAATCAAAAGACAAACCGTTCTAGGGGTGTGCCTACTGGCCCTTCTCATGCTTCTCTACTCGACGGCCATCAGACCCACCTCGGCGCTGAAATCGTCTGCCGTCGTCGCCTTAGAAGATCCCGCGCCAAGCTGTCACGATGACGAGTTTCATCCCACGGCCAGAAACCGACCTGTCGGCCCGCTCGGAACACCGCTCGAGTGCGCTACCTTTATCGACCCGACGGTGCAGATCACACGGCCCAGAGACATCGACCTCCACGGCCAGATATACGTCGGGCCATTCGCCAGATTGCTGGCCCGCCAAGGCGCCAAAATCAAGATTGAGGGAGAGTCGAATGTCCAAGACAACGTGACCATCCATGCTCACTTCGGGAGGCGCAACCGCGCCGACGAAGAGCGGATCAAAGCCATCGGTCTTGGTGAAGAAGGGGAAGGGGTAGAGATTGCCGAGCGGTCTATTCTGGCGCACGGCTCGACCGTTAAGGGGCCAGCCAAAATCGGCATCGGCGGCACCAATATCGAGGCCGATCCGCACCACGAACAGAACGTGTTCATTAGCTTCGGCGCTGAAGTTGACGGAGCTATTTTGGAACGCAACACGGGGCTGAGCGCGCTCGCGCGAGTGGGGCCTGGGGTGATACTCAGGAGCGGCCACCTAGTGTTGCCGGGCAAGAACGTGACAACGCAAGCCGAGGCTGATGATACGACGAGCGAGAACCGCAAAGTGCGCTTGGTTACCGAAGCCGATGTGGCATTCAACATCGCCGTCCTCGAAGTCAACGTCGGCTTGGCAAAAGAGTACAGCCGACTGGCGATAGAGAATCCAAACAGTGTCCTCGGCATTAACGTCGATCCGGGCGGCAACACGTTCGACCCGCAGCGAGATGCGCCGAAACTGGCTGGCCTGACGACTATCGATCCATCTTTCCGCAATCGGATCATCGGCGACGTGATTATGGGAGACAACAGAGAGACTCTTAACAGGGTCATGGGGGCACGGATTTCCCTGCGCGCAGATGAAGGCGGCCCGTTTATCGTCAGGCGCATCACTTCGATGGCAGACAACTGTATCTTCCACGCCCTGGAGAACAACGATCTGGTCGTTGGTAACAACGTCACCTATGGCGAGCGCGTCATCGTTCACGGCGGCGGGAGAATCATAGTGGCAGGTGAACCGGAGGACCCAACAGTGATCGGCAACAACGTCACGCTGAAGAATCAGGCGGTCGTGTTCCGCTCTTTCGTCGCGCGGAATTCAGTGATTGGAGAGAAGAGCGCTGTCGTCGGTTCTGATCTTACTCCGGGACAAGTTATCCCTGACCGAGTCATCTATCTTAACAATGAGATCTTCGGAACTGTCGAGTGGTAGAAGCTGTGAGAAGAGCGGCTGGTTCGTTGAACATGAAAACGAATCGCATCGAAGGGCGGTCTCTACCAAAGGGACTTCCCTTCGTGCAAACTAAACTCGCGTTGATGCTGCTGCTGACGTTGCTAGCGTCTTCCTGTGGCTGGCCATCTCCTCCGCCTGGTATGAGGAGCCATGTTCAGCACAGCTCGCCGAACGCACCGCCGGCGAGGCTTCCGCCGATTGAGAGGTTCTGGACAACGCTCGAAGACGAAGTGCGTGATATTGGCGATGACCGCATCAGGTGGTCTACCTACTGGAAGCTTTGCTGGGAGAAATATCCTGAGGCAATCGCCTATGAGTTGCAAACCATCACCGGCGAGGGATCGTCGTCGAAGTTGCGCCGTCAAAGCGAGATATGCTTTCGCCTTGAAGTCGCCGCTGGCGAGAACAAGCGTGCACAAGGTCTGCTGAATCGCGAAGAGATGCTGGGGCTGCAGGAAGGGCAGCTTAGTTATCGTGTGCGTGCGATGTTTAGTAATAACGGTGCAAGCGAGTGGTCCTTGCCGATGGCAGTCGGCAAAGCTACATCTGTTACTCCACAAACCAAGCGATGACGCAAGTGTGAAATTCTGCAAGCTGGCTTGCCGCAAGCTCACCTTTCTTTGCGGCTCGCATGACGATCTGCCGGCTGAATGTTCACGAACTCTCGACTGAAGTATTGCACCCATCCATGTCAGTCAACGATTCGATTCTGATTAAGGGCGGAACGATCATCACGATGGATGATCGGAACTCCGTCGTGGCCGGCGACCTGTTTGTGCGCGACGGGCGCATTGCGGGCGTCGGACGGATTGACGCGGACGCCGCCGATGAAGTGATTGACGCGCACGATTGCGCCGTGCTGCCGGGATTCGTGCAGACGCATGTGCATCTCTGCCAGACTTTGTTCCGTGGCGCCGCCGATGATCTGTCCCTGATCGACTGGCTGAAGAAGCGGATTTGGCCGATGGAGGCGGCCCACACGCCGGCATCTGTCAGGGCATCGGCACGGCTCGGAATCGCGGAGTTGATTAAGGGCGGGACGACGTGCGCGCTGACGATGGAGACGGTCAATCACACCGGCGAAGTCTTCCGCGTCGTCGAGGAGATCGGCTTCCGCGCGACCGTCGGCAAGTGCATGATGGACGCCGGCGATGAAGTCCCGTCGGCGCTACGCGAAAAGACAGAAGCATCTATCGGCGAGTCCCTCGCTCTGCTCGAAGAATGGCACGGCCGCGGGGACGGTCGCCTGCGTTGCTGCTTTGCGCCGCGTTTCGCGATCAGTTGCACGCGCGAACTGCTCGTCGAAGTATCAAGGCTCGCGCGCGAGCGGAGCGTGTTGCTGCACACCCACGCCTCGGAGAATCAGACGGAGATCGAAATCGTTGGGCGGGAAACCGGGCAGCGCAACATCCACTACCTCAACGCGATTGGTCTCGCCGCGCCGCACGTCGTTCTCGCCCACTGTGTTCACGTCGATCAGAGCGAGATCGACGTGCTGGCTCGCACCGGCACGCACGTCGCGCACTGCCCGTCTTCGAACTTGAAACTCGGTTCGGGCATCGCACCAATCACGGAAATGCTCGCGCGCGGGATTTCCGTTTCGCTCGGCGCTGACGGGGCGCCCTGCAACAACCGTCTCGACATGTTCACCGAAATGCGAACCGCGTCCCTGCTGCAAAAAGCGAGGGCCGGATCGGAGGCACTCCCAGCGGGGCGCGTGCTTCGGATGGCAACGACCGATGGTGCGCGGGCATTGGGTCTCGAACACGAGATCGGCAGCCTCGAAGCTGGCAAGAAAGCCGACATTACGATCATCGACTTAAACCGCATCCACCTGACGCCGCACACAGATCCCGTCTCGGCGATTGTTTATGCGGTCCAAGCTAGTGATGTCCGCACCGTCATTATCGACGGACGAGTGGTATTAAGGGACAGGGAACTTACAACCGACAATGAGATTGAACTGATAACCGAGGCGCGGCAACAGGCGAGCCTGTTGGAAACTCGCTTGCAGTCGCCGGATTGAGCGCACGATGCAAATCAAAGTCTGGAAGTGCGGAGGTCATTCACATCTTTTCAAAGATTCGCGGCACCGAGTCACGATTCACTTGATTGAGCAGCAAAGCAGTTAGGACTTACGCAGTTAAACGAAGAATCAACAACTTACCGGAAATCATAAGTCCGGTAAGCCCTATGTTTTCAATAAAGCCTTATTTCAACTGCGTAAGTCCTGCAGTATTGATTAATGGTAGTCTGAAAGCGGAAGAAATGACTGGTGGCTGAAAATAGCGATGCCAGCTTAGAGGGAGCGGCTGTGGGGGGCACAATCGGCGTCTAAGCTGGCACTGGCGGGCACCAAATAGTTTTCAAGCGGTGGTTGTTTAGCCGAGGAACCTTTTTAAGGTCAATCAGCCCCCAACGCGACGCATTATACACTCGTAAATAACCAAGTCAATGATTATTTTGTGATCTATCTGACAAAAACAGCTTCGCCCGACACTCGGTTGACAGTCATCAAAGGTCTTCTTATACTGACGCTTCTTCTGCAAGGGTAAACAGAGTGGCCAGGTAGCTCAGTTGGTAGAGCACCTGACTGAAAATCAGGGTGTCGGCGGTTCAACTCCGTCCCTGGCCACCATCAATTCGGAAGTTTGAAGGGCAACCCACGGGTTGCCCTTCTTCCTTTTTGGGCGAAGCGATGAATTGTCTAAACTTCG
>JACDEG010000315.1:0-1206 GCA_013816505.1 Pyrinomonadaceae bacterium
CTGCTTGAAAGCGGGCCGCGCGCCTGTGCTACAATGACGTTAGTAAACGCTGCACCGGAGCCGAAGATTCACGCACACAGATGGAACTTCGCATCATGTCAACCGAACAAATTGTTACGGTATATAGAAGCGAGCCAGGAACCTGCGCACACATCGAACGCACGCCGCACGGTGCCCGCGCCGCCCAGTTTGAGAGGCTACACTTTGCCGCCCGCGCGCGGGGCCTCCTCTCCGCTCATTCTGCCGCGCCGGTGACGCGCGTCACCGCGAACGATGGTTGTGACGTTCATCTCCGCCGGGCTGCCCGTCAATTCCTTCCTTCATCAAAACTAAAAAGTTCAAGAGGACATAACACCTTATGAGCACTGTTATCGATTCGCCGCCGGTTGAGCACGTCGAGAAATCTCACGAAGAGATTGAAACCGTCACGATCCGCTTCGCCGGTGATTCGGGCGACGGCATGCAGTTGACTGGCACGCAGTTCACCAACACCTCAGCCGTCATGGGTAACGACATTTCGACGCTGCCCGACTTTCCCGCCGAGATTCGCGCGCCTGCCGGAAGCCTTCCCGGCGTCTCCGGTTTTCAACTCAACTTTTCGAGTCAGGACATCCGCACGCCCGGCGACCAGCCGAACGTGCTCGTCGCGATGAATCCGGCGGCGCTCAAAGTGAATCTCGCCGACCTTGAAGAAGGCGGGACGGTCATCATTAACACTGACGAGTTCAACAAAGAGAATCTGAAGAAGGCGGCCTATGATGTGAACCCGCTCGAAGACGGCACACTCAACGGCTACCGCATCCACAAATTGCCGATCACGACGCTCAACCTGCGCGCGCTGAAGGATCAGGTGAAGCTGACACGCAAAGAGATGGATCGCTGCAAAAACTTCTTCGCGCTCGGCGTGCTCTACTGGCTCTACGACCGCCCGATGGAGCCGACGCTCGACTGGATCAACGCCAAGTTTTCGAAGCTCCCCGAAGTGCAGCGTGCTAACGAGATTGCTTTGAAGACCGGCTACAACTTCGCCGACACGACCGAAGTTTTCACGACGCACTACACGGTGAAAAAGGCCGTCATCGCGCCGGGCAAGTACCGCAAGATCACCGGCAACGAAGCGACCGCGATTGGCTTCGTCGCCGCGTCGCAACTCGCCGGGCGCCCGCTCTTCTACGGCTCGTACCCGATCACGCCCGCCTCCGACAT
>JACDEG010000315.1:1216-7410 GCA_013816505.1 Pyrinomonadaceae bacterium
GTTCACCGGCCACATCGGACTGACGGGAACATCGGGGCCAGGCGTCGCGCTCAAACAGGAAGCCATCGGGCTGGCGGTGATGACGGAGTTGCCGCTCGTCATCATCAACGTGCAGCGCGGCGGCCCTTCGACGGGGCTGCCGACCAAGACCGAGCAGGCTGATTTGTTCCAAGCGGTATGGGGCAGAAACGGCGAGTGCCCGGCGATTGTCGTCGCACCGGCAACACCCGCCGACTGTTTCGACATGGCGATTGAAGCGGTGCGACTCGCCTTCCGATACATGACGCCGGTCTTCTACCTCTCCGACGGTTACCTGGCGAACGGCGCGGAGCCGTGGCGACTGCCCGACATCGACAAACTGCCACCGATTGAAATCAAGTTTGCCGACGATCCGCAAAACTTTCTTCCTTACGCGCGCGACGAAGAGACGCTCTCTCGGCCCTACGCGCTGCCCGGCACTCCCGGCTTAGAGCACCGCATCGGCGGCATCGAGAAGCAGCACTTGACGGGCAACGTCAACTACGACCCGGAGAATCATCACTTCATGGTCTTGTTGCGGCAGGCCAAAGTTGACCGCGCGGCGCAGGACATCCCCGATGTGGAAGTTTTCGGCGAGCCGTCCGGCAAAGTGCTCGTCCTCGGCTGGGGGTCGACCTACGGCTCGATTACTTCGGCAGTTGAAAAATTGCAGCGCGAAGGCAAGAGCGTGTCGAGCGCGCACCTTCGTCACCTCAATCCGTTCCCGAAAAACCTCGGCGACGTGCTGCGCAGCTTCGAACGCGTGATCGTCCCCGAAATGAACCTCGGCCAACTCGCGACGATGATCCGCGCCAAGTACCTCGTCGACGCCGTGCCGTTCTCGAAAGTGAAAGGCCGCCCGTTCCAGATTCGCGAGATCGTGAAGAAGGTTGAAGAGTATTTGTGAAAGGTAGCATCGCATGACCGTAACGACTCAATTGATGACAGCCGAAGATTTATTAAAGCTGCCTCAAGACGGCTTCCGTTATGAACTTGTGGAAGGAGAACTGAAACGCATGCCGCCCGCCGGACACGAGCATGGCGACGTGACGATGAACATCGCCGCGCCTCTGCATCGGCACGTGAAGAGCAACGGTCTCGGCAAAGTTTATGCGGCGGAGACGGGGTTCCTGCTCCAGAGCAATCCTGACACGATTCGCGCGCCCGACGCGGCCTTCGTTCGGCGGGAGCGCGTCGAACAAGTCGGTAAGGCCAGAAGCTACTGGCCCGGAGCGCCCGATCTGGTGGTCGAAGTCATCAGCCCGGGTGATCCGGTGAGCCAAGTCGAGGAAAAAGTTCAGGAGTGGCTGAAGTTTGGCGTTCGTCTGGTGTGGGTCGTCAGCCCGAAACTCCGCACCGTCACCGCCTACCGCTCGCTGACAGATGTCGTCGTGCTGACAGAGAAAGACACGCTCGACAGCGGAGACGTAGTGCCGGGCTTTCAAATTTCGGTGGCTGAAATCTTCGGTGGCTAGCGTCGTTCGCAAGATCGTGCGCCAGGTCGAGGAGTATTTGTGAGGTGTGATTGTGATGAGCACAAAGTTAGAAGCGACGATTGAAGATTTGTACGCGGTCGAGGGCAAAGCCGAAATCATTGACGGAGAGATTGTGCACATGCCACCCACCGGAGAAGCACCGGGTTATGCGGGTGACGAGATTTTCGTGTCTTTGCGCGAGTACAGCAAGCAAACAAGCAAGGGGCGCGCTGTCGGTGACAATAAAGGCTTCAGTGTTGATTTGCCGCACCGGAAATTCTTTAGCCCTGATGCCGCCTATCATACCGGACGCCTCACGGGCGCAAAGTTTTTTGAGGGCGCACCTGCCTTTGCTGTTGAGGTGCGTAGCAAGAACGATTTCGGTGCGAAAGCTGAGAGCAGGATGCAGCAGAAGCGCGCCGACTATTTTGCGACGGGCACGCTCGTCGTCTGGGACGTAGACGTGTTGCGGGATAACGTCGTGAGAGTTTACCGCGCCGCCGACCCCGATGTGCCGCAAGTATTCCGGAGCGGCGAAGTGGCCGACGCTGAACCTGTCGTGCCGGGGTGGAGAATGCCAGTTGATGATCTGTTTGAGTGACGACGGGGCGATTTGAGCCTCGGATTCGCAAGGTCGTGCGCAAGGTCGAGGAGTATTTATGATGGATGAGTTCGAGGTGAATGAGGTAGAAGGCTTTGACCCGAGTGAGTGGCATATCCGGCGCGAAGGTCGTCAGTGGACGAAAGAAGAGTATGAGAAGCGAATGTACCAAGCCCCGGAAAAAATAGAGTTCGTTGGGGGCATCTTTGTTGGTGAAGAACAGAGGCTCACGGTATTGGCGATGCTGTTAGAGAACCTGGGTATTGATAAGGCCGTGCGCTTAGGCGATCTGGCGGATTGGAAGGCCGCAGTCGCAGAGTTAGGTATGCACCGTAAAAGCTGAATCCCACTGTCACCGGTCGGCCTTAACGAGAGGAACATTCAATGGATGACATGTTATTTTGGAGTTTGCTTGAAGACGCCTGCGAGATGGGCAAGTTCATCGTCGCGGTGCCGAACAGCGCGGCGTCGGCGAATATCGTCGGCAAGATCGAGCTTGGGCACGATGGCGGCGAGCGGGTTTTGCAGAAGCGGAACCGACCGAACTATCACGTCCATTTCAAACCGGAGATGATTTCCGAGTTCGCCTTCGTCCATCTCGACACTGGTCACGGGTTAGAGCCGTGTCTTGAGGTTCGTGCGACCGAGGGCCAGCCGGTGCTCAGGCTTTACTACAAAGGAAAGCGGGCGACGGGGCATTACGATAAATTCATGCAGAAGAATTCCGGATACGCAGCCTTCATCAATGGATCGTGGGCGCGACCGAATAATCCGCAGGGCGGAGAAGTGTCAAATGATGACGCTGCACCCACTGGGATTTTCGTTACCCCACACGCATCGGATGACGAAGAAGAGATGCACGTTTCTTGAGCGCGCCAACGCAATTCGTAAAGTAACGCTATTCATAAAGTAAGGAGTTGAACATGAGCACAAACGGCAACGGGACGAACGGCAACACTAAGCATGTGAGCGAGGAAGAGGCGCGCGGGATCGGCGGCAACGTGTCGGGCGGTGGCCCGTCGCCGGAGAGCGAGCCGGGGTCGGTTGTCGCGGGCGAGGTCGCGCCGCCACCGTCGAAACTGACAAAGGCGGATTTCGTCTCAGGCCAGGAAGTCCGGTGGTGTCCCGGTTGCGGCGACTACGCGATCCTGAACAACGTACAGAAGGTGATGCCGGAACTCGGCATCCCGCGCGAGAAGATCGTGTTCGTTTCTGGCATCGGCTGTTCGTCGCGCTTTCCTTACTACATGAACACCTACGGCTTCCACTCGATTCACGGACGGGCGCCGGCGGTCGCGACCGGCATCAAGGCGTCGAACCCCGACCTCTCCGTATGGGTCATCACCGGCGACGGCGACGCGCTCTCCATCGGCGGCAACCACTTTATGCACGCCATCCGCCGTAACCTCGATTTGAATTACATCCTCTTCAACAACCGCATCTACGGCTTAACGAAGGGGCAGTACAGCCCGACTTCCGAACTCGGCAAGAAGACGAAGTCGACGCCGATGGGAACGATTGATTACCCGCTCAACCCGCTGTCGGTCGCCATCGCGAGCGAGGCGACGTTCGTCGCGCGCTCCATCGATATTGACGTGAAGCACCTCGGCGTGATCGTGCAGGCGGCGGCGCGGCACAAGGGCGTGTCGTTCGTCGAGGTCTACCAGAACTGCAACATCTTCAACGACAATGCGTTCGACTACTTCGCCGAGCGCACCGTGCGCTCCGACAACGTGATCTACCTCGAACACGGCCAGCCGATGATCTTCGGCAAAGAGCGCAACCGCGGGATTCGGATGAACGGCGCGCGTCCTGAAGTTGTGACAATCGGCGAGAATGGCGTCACCGTGGACGACCTGCTGGTGCACGATATTCATCAGAAAGACCCGTCGGTCGCCTTCATGCTCGCGCGCATGGAGTACCCGGAGTTCCCGCAGCCAGTCGGCATCTTCCGCGCCGTCGAGCGCGCCACCTACGAAGACATGCTCGTCGCACAGATCGACGCTGCAATCACCAAGCAGGGGCGCGGCAGTCTTGAGAAACTGCTTCACAGCGGCGACATGTGGGTTGTCGAGTGACGAGGTAAAGCGGTGCTTCCGTTCAGGCGATTAGGTGCTGCCACGCCTGACGAAATTGTTAACGTGACGAACGTCATAAAGACAAACGGCTCGCCGATTTCTCGGCGAGCCGTTTGTCCAGGCGGGCTGTGGCAGGAATGAGCGGAGCGCAATTCTCCGCTCATTCAAGCTCTGTATTTCAATCAGTTCATTCGGGTAGCGCGTCATAAGGGAACATTCATTGCAGGCACGCGGGCGGTTCTGCCGCGAGGCGAGTGCCGATGCTTGTGCCGCAACCGGCGGGCACGCACTGGATTCCTGAGAGGTCGCAGAACTCGGCTGATGCCGCGCCGGTATACGTGTCCCCGTTAACCAGAATAGTTTCTTTGACTCTGAAGATTCCCGAATCACCAAGCGTCGGGGTTACGGGGTTATCAGCCAGAAACTTCTCGAACGTATAGATGTACTCGTGGCCTCCCGTCTTAACCCACGTGCCATGTCCGGTCGTCGCGGCGGCAGGAGGGAGGAATGTATTTGACTCTAAGAGTCCTCCGCCTCTGGCGTAAGTAATCAGGGCTTGAAAGGGCGGCACGCCCCCCGTCGGGGTGACGTTGACGCGCCACGTGCCGAGGATTGCCGCGTTGGACGATTCGCCTCCTTTGGCCTGCGCGCCCGGCATGAGATTTTGGCCGACGCTCTTAGCGCCTTCGGAGATTAGTCCGAGGGCGAGCACGCCGGTGAAAATGAGGGCGAGGCTTAACGTCGTGATAATTCGTTTCATGGTCGTTCTCCTTTAGAAAGCAGTGGCCGGTGGTCAGTATTGAGAGTCAGTACCACCCGCTACCACAGGCGGTGCTGACATAGCGACTCGTTACCCAATCGGTAACTTGATGTGTTCCTCATTTAGGGCATTCCGTATTCAAGTTTCTCTCGCCTCGTTTTAATGACGGGATATTCTGTTCATCATTACGGCTACAACGAGTCGGGACAGACGACGAGCAATCCGTCGGGTGTTTTGGTGGAGTGAATTGTCCCCAACTCTATCCACAAGAAGATCGTTTGCAGATTGGTGAAGGCAAGAGTTGCCGCGTTCTGCGGCGTGACCATTAAGACCTCCACCGCGCACTTTTCGCACCAAACGAATGCAGGGCTATGCGGCGTACTGTCGCTAACGCCCTCGCGCATCGCGGCGGCGGTTGCTGTTCTCCGGTTGCTCATCGTGTTGTCCTCATCACCTTGAGCGAGAATTTGGCTTGAAAACTGTCAGGCGCATCAGTTTTTTGACGTCAGAATTTTTTGTAGCCAGCGCACATGCCCTCTGCTAAAGTTGGCCTAAAGAAACGGGCCACATGCCTTCGTGACAATTCATGCGGCCCGCCTACCGCGCCTGCTCTTCGGAGGTTCCACAGACGCGAAACGCAATCAACGGCGATTGTCTGGCGGAACTTCAGTTCGCCACCGCGATTTTGTTTAGCGAGCATTTCACTTGCCGGCGCAGATTTCGCCGCGGTATCTAAGAACTAATTCCCCGCGGTTGAAGTCTATGCTGCCGTTGACGTAGAGAGTGCCGGTAGCATGCTCAAATCTTCCCGTTCCGCCAGCTATCGTGATCGGCGGCTTATAAGCGGCGTAATAGATGCCCTCGTCTTCTGTGGGTATCAGCTCTAACGTCGCTTGCGCCAGGCCAAGGATGTCACCGGCCTCAGTCACCCATGCTCGGTGCTGAATCTGAGCGATTAGTTTGCCATTCTCATCAGGCGGCGAACTCGACAGGAGCATCGCACTGACAGCGCCTCTGAGGTCGCCGGTCACGGTGCCTAGTGTAGTGTCTTCACTGATGAAGTTTGTGGAGATGGTGCCGCCGACAGGAACGCATTTACCAACCTTTCGTTTCGCTCCCGGTCTTGCGCGTGAGCCGGCGCCATCGCCAGCGTGAGGAAGAGACTCAACAGCGCGATGACTCTCAAAGCCTGCTTTTTCATAATGGTCTCCTTACTGTTTGAAGGATGATGCGTAGCCGCTCCATTGCGGCCTTCATTTGAT
>JACDEG010000316.1 GCA_013816505.1 Pyrinomonadaceae bacterium
TCACACACACGGCGCGCTTAACCTCGCGCGCATCTCTTGACTCGTTGATGATCTCGTCTAAACTTCTCATTGATAGCCCTTTCTTATCAGGCTATCATCTTACACGTCTGATTTAGAGTTCCTATACATCTGATTTTGAACCCGCTGTGGCGAGACATTAGCGATCTAATGAGAAGATTGAAAAGTAGATCGGGACACCTGATACTTGATTGGTTGCGTGTAGGAAACCACGAATCCTCTCTTGCCAAACTCTGCCTGAGCGTTCCGCAGAAACGTTCTCATAAGCACGCGGTTTGGCTTAAAGATTATTCCTCGATTGATCTTTGGAGCGCAAAGTTCATTCGACAAAAACTGAATTATATTCACGAGAACCCGGTGCGCGCGAAACTGTGTCAGCATCCCGTTCAGTGGAGATGGTCGAGTTATCACGCATACCTGCCGCATGAGCCGGGATGCGTGCCGATTGAGATAGATTGGCAAGGCTATTGGAATGATGACCCGGCGGGCGCAAGCAAAGCCTCTAAACGGACGTTCGTTAAGATTATTTTTTAAGCGACGAGCTTGCGCCTGCCTCGCACATGTAAAATCAATGACTCTCAAAAAAAAATCTTTGTCCGAACAAATCGCCATCGTCACCGGCGGTGGCACCGGCATCGGGCGCGCGTTCACGGAGGCGCTGGCGTCGGCGGGCGCGCGGGTCGTGATCGCATCGCGTCGTGCAGAGACTCTTCAACGCGCGGCGGATGAGTTGAACGCGCACATCGGCGTCGAGCGTGTATACCCGCACGCCTTTGATGTACGCGACCTCGCGCAGACCGAAGCGTTGGTGAGAAGCGTCGTCGAGCGGTGGGGCACGATTGATGTGCTGGTTAACAATTCCGGACTCGCCGTGCCGGAGATGGTCGAAGCGATTACGGAAGAAGGGTGGGACACGGTGATGGAGACGAATCTGCGCGGCGCGATGCGGCTTGTGCGCGCGTGCCTGCCGCACATGGTGAAGAACGACTTCGGCGACATCATCAATGTTTCGTCGCAGGCGGGAAAGCATGGTTATGCCGATGTGCCTTCGTACTGCGCGTCGAAGTTCGGCCTGCTCGGTTTTGCCGAAGCGGTGCGCGACCACGTGCGCAAGGCTGGCGCGAACGTCCGCGTGTTCAACTTCTGTCCGGGCCTGGTTGACGTGGAGCACACCGCCGCGACGGACGAGCCGCGCCCCGGCTCCGTCCACGTCTCAAATATGGCGCGCACGCTGATGTATGCGCTCTCGCTCGACCGCGACGTGGTGCTCGAAGACATCAATATTTACAGCAGGTGAGAGTCTGGAGTCTGAAGTCTAAAGTCTGGAGTCGAAGATTTGTCAGATTCTCGACTCTCGACTCTGGACTTCAGATTCTCGACCCCAGACTTTCTCAAGGAGAACAGACGATGCAACAGAAACCGCGTCTGAGTTTTTGGCAAATCTGGAACATGAGTTTCGGGTTCCTCGGCATTCAGTTTGGCTGGGGCTTGCAACTCGCCAATATGTCGGCGATATACACCTACCTCGGCGCGAAAGCTGATGACATTCCGATTCTGTGGTTGGCGGGACCCGTCACGGGTTTGCTGATTCAACCCATAATCGGTTCGATGTCTGATAGAACATGGAACCGTTTGGGGCGGCGCAGACCTTACTTTTTAGTCGGCTCGATTTTAGCCTCAATCATGCTCTTTCTGATGCCGGACGCGGCGGCAATTGCCAACACTTTCGGTGAAGGCTTTGCATCATTAGCGCGGGCAGCGTTCGGTATCACAGCGGGTGTCGCGGTAGCAGCGGGCTTGCTATGGATACTCGATGCTTCGATTAACATTTCGATGGAACCGTTTCGCGCCTTCGTCGCTGATAAACTCAACACGAGCCAACGCACCGCCGGATTCGTGATGCAATCGTTCTTCATCGGCGTCGGGCAAACGTTCGCCAATGGTCTCGTTTATTACTTCAATCGCTCAGGCTTCGACGCTGGAACGCCCGCCGGAGCGATTCCGCCATCAGTCAGCTACTCGTTCAAAATCGGCGCGGTCGTTTTCTTTCTCTCTGTGTTGTGGACTATTGTTACGACGCGCGAATATCCGCCGGATGACATGGAAGCATTTAGGCGAATGCGCGCGGCTAAGCACGGCATCGGCGGGTTCTTCCGCGAAATCTTTTCGGCTTTGCGTGAGATGCCTGCGACGATGAAGCAACTCGCCGTCGTCCAGTTCTTCACGTGGCTCGGACTCTTTTGCATGTGGATGTTCTTCGGCCTGATGACTTCCTACCACGTCTTCGACGCGCCCGATGCGGACAGTGATTTGTTCAAAGCAGGTGGCGCGTGGGGCGGGCTGATGTTCGCGGTTTACTCTATCACCTGCTTCGCCATCGCCTTCGCGCTGCCGAAACTCGCCGCCGCGACATCACGCAAAAGCGTCCACTCGCTTGCGCTTACGTGCGGCGGCTTGGGGCTGCTGTCGTGCTACTTCATCCAAAATAAATGGCTGCTGATCGCAACGATGATCGGCGTCGGCATCGCGTGGGCGTCAATTCTTTCGATGCCGTACGCGATACTCGCCGGAGCCTTGCCGCCCGCGCGGATGGGCGTCTACATGGGTGTCTTCAACTTCTTCATCGTCATCCCAGAGATCATCGCGTCGTTCACCTTCGGGCGCATCATCCGGTACTTCTTCGGCGAGAACAGCACGTCTGCGCCGCTTTACGTCGTGATGGCGGGCGGCGTCTTCATGCTTACCGCCGCGCTTGCGTGTCTCCTGCTGGTCCGCGACGTGGCTGATGAAAATGTGCCCGAACGCGCCGTGATTGAGGCCGACGAATACGAGCCGGTGCTGGTGCAACAAAACGCGCGGCCGGTGCCGAGCACGGGGCTGCTTGGCGATGAGAAGAATGCCGGTCGAAGGTAGTGAGAATTCTCTGATGAAGAAAATGTTTCTGGCCGCTGTCTGGCGGGGATGGCGATTGCACAAGCGGAAATGGCGCGGTCTCAAGCAAACATGAATGGAGTCGTGGCCGTGATGCTGGACACGCTATAAGCACACTGAGTAAAAGCTTGATGCGTTCATCGGGGTTCTTGAAAGGCACATCGACTCTGACAGGAACGGCGGCACCTAATCGAGTCAAAAGTAAAAAGGGAACAGGCAAAAGTTAAGCGGCTATCGGTCGCAACTTTTGCCTGTTCCCTTTTGCCCCTTTACTTGTTTGGCGGAGTCCGACCGCGTCCATCGCGCGCGGAATCTCCGGGTTGCGCATGAACCAGCGCCAGACGTTTCCGGTGCGCAAATTCTCGGCGCTCAGCAGCGTGACTCCCAGGTCGATGCCGATAACGTCGGCGTTGACCCAATTCGTCGTCGGGTTGAAAGCATCGACGAAGCCATAGCGTTTATAAATTCGCTCGCCGAAGCGTTCATGCATCGTGCGCAGTGTGGCGAGTGAAATGTCAGGGGTGAACATCAATGAGCCGGCGGGCGCGCACGGGACGAGCGTGCCGTCGATCTGCGGGTCGCGGGGCGGCGCGCCCCACGCGATGTAACCCTTCGCGCTGTCCGACGCGGTGATGCCCCACAGATTCTCGCCGTAGCTGGCAGGGAACTCCCGCGCCAATTCGTTGGCGGAAAATGCTTGTTGCGCGCGCGTCGCGGCAACAGAATTTTCAAAGTAGTTTGTGAATGGATACCAGTCTTCGCGCCGCCCGCGAAAGTCTACCCAGGCGTGCGAGAATTGATGCACAAAGAGCGGGTTGCCGCTTTGCGGGGAGGAGGACGGGGCGATAAACGTAAACTCTTTGTAAGTGATGCGCGTCTGCGCCCACCCTCGCCACGAGCGCGGAGAGATGGGATGTGTCGGCGAACCGATGGCGAGCAGTTGCAGAATCAAGTGCTCGTCGTACGTGCCCCAACGCGCTTTTAAGAAACCCGTCTCCGGCTTCCAGCCATGCGCGAGAATCGACGGATGCCCGTTCAGCATCCACACGAAATCGACGCGACGATAGATGAAATCCGCGAGACGCACGACCTCCGGGTCTCGTGCGAAACACTGTCGCGCGGTCAGCACGCCGCCAAGCAGCAGCGCGGTATCTATCGAAGAGATTTCGCTTCGCCAGCGGCGCTCGCCCGTTTCCGCATCAACGAAGTGATAGAACCAGCCGCGCTCGTTCGTGGCGCGATTCGCGAAGAAGTCGAGTGTCGTCACAACGCGCCGCCGCGCTTCGTCGCGCATCACCCAGCCGCGCTCGGCGGCGATGCACAGCGCGGTCAGGCCGAAGCCGGTCGAGGCGATACTGGCGACGTTGTGGTTCGAGGTGTCGGCGGGGTATGGCGAGCCGTCGGCGCGCGCGCGGTCGAGCGTGAGGCCGGTCTGCGGATTACTGTGTTCCAAAAAGTATTGGAACGAACGGCGCGAAAGGTCTTCGAGAAAGGCTTCGTCCTGCGCCGAGGGACGCGGGGATGAGCGTTCGGTGGCCGACCGCTGGCGCGAAGTTTGAATAGCAACCGCGACGGGAACATTGGTCGAGTGGAAGAAAATCAGTACGGGTAAAATCAGATTGCAGCAGATGCGTAATAGGCGAAAGGACGCGGCGCAGCTTTGTTGGTCGTGATGCTGCTTTCGTGCCGCTTCTTCTTTCAATGGTGCATTGCATCCAGTTGTCGGCAAGCCAGCGCGGTTAGGATATGGAATGGATGAGGTCTTCATCTGTTCAGAATAAAAGAGCGAGAGAGTCGTCCGCGAAATCATTTCTCGACAACTTCAAAGCTTGCCTCCAGTCCATCGACAGAATTAGTGCCGGCGAAGACTTTGAACGCGCCCGGTTCGACGATGAAGCGCATCTCGCGGTTGTAGAAGCCGAGATGCTCTGGCGTCAGTGTGAACCGGACGCGCCGCTTCTCGCCGGGGCTGAGCGTGACGCGCTCGAAGCCCTTCAACTCTTTCACGGGGCGCGTCACGCTCGACGCCACATCTCTGATGTAAAGCTGCACGACTTCATCGCCGGCGCGCTGACCTGTGTTCGCGACCTCGACGCTCGCGGTCAGTTGTCCGTCGGGTTTGATCGTCTTGTCGCTCAACTGCATATCAGACAGACGAAACTGCGTATAGCTCAAACCGAAGCCGAACGGGTAGAGCGGCGTCACCGGCACATCCAGATATTTCGACGTGTACTTCTGATCGGTCGGAGGTCGCCCGGTGCTCTTTTGGTTGTAATAGATCGGCACTTGGCCGATGTGGCGTGGGAACGTCACGGGCAGCTTGCCGCCGGGGTTCACGTCGCCAAACAGCACGTCGGCAATCGCGTGGCCGGCCTGCGTTCCGGCGAACCACGTCTCAAGAATCGCCGGCGAGTTTTCCGCCGCCCAGTTGATCGTCAACGGTCGCCCGTTCATTAACACGACGGCGTAAGGTTTGCCAATCGCGTGAATCGCCTGAATCAACTCCAACTGTTTGCTGGGCAGGTCGAGCGATGCGCGCGACGCCGCTTCGCCGCTCATCTCAGCCGTCTCGCCGACGGCGATGATGGTGACATCGGTGGCGCGCGCGGCGCTGACGGCTTCAGCGATGCCGCCCTCCGGTACGGGCGTGGTGGCGAGTCGCGTGGCTTCGGTCGCGGCGGCAGAGGCGACATTAGTTCCGCCGGCGTTGCTCGCGTTGATCGGCGCCGCGTCGTAGTTGCCAGTCACGCCGCGGCCTTCAATCGCGACGCCTTTAACGTGAACGACTCGCGCCTGCGGCGAGAGTTTCGCTTTGATGCCGGCGAGCAACGTGACCGTGTCTTGCGCGCGCCCATCGCCCGTCCACGAGCCGAGCGGGGCCTTCGGGTCATCCGCGAGCGGGCCGACCACCGCCAGGGATTTTAGATTTTTATTGAGCGGCAGCACGGCGCGCTCGTTCTTCAATAGCACCATCGAGCGCGCGGCGATTTCACGCGCGGCGGCGAGGTGTTCGCGGCTTAAGAGTGAAGCGCGCTCGCGTGCTTCGTCGGCATAAGGTTTTTCAAACAGTCCGAGACGGAATTTGGTTCTGAGAATTCGCCGCACCGCTTCGTCAATCGTCGCCTGCGTTAATTTCCCTTCTTTCAAGAGTTGTGCGCCGTGTTTGTGATAGAGGCGGCTGACCATCTCCATGTCGACGCCGGCGGTGAGCGCGGCTCCGGCGGCGCCCGCTTCGTCGGCGACGACTCGGTGATTGATAAGTTCTCTGACCGATTCATAATCGCTGACCACGATGCCGTCGAACTTCCACTCGTCGCGCAGAACTTTCGTCAGTGTGAATGGGTTGGCCGAAGTCGGCACGCCGTTCAAGTCGTTGAAAGCGCTCATGAATGTGCCGACGCCGGCATCAATCGCCGCCTTGAACGGTGGGAAGTAGACTTCGCGCAAGCTGGTCTCTGAAATGTCTGTCGTGTTGTAGTCGCGCCCGGCTTCCGCCGCGCCGTATGCGACCCAGTGCTTTGCGCACGCCACGATACGATCAGGCGCGCTGTAGTCGCTGCCCTGAAATCCGCGCACACGCGCCCGCGCCATCACCGATCCGAGATACGGGTCTTCGCCCGCGCCCTCGACAATGCGTCCCCAACGCGCGTCGCGTGCGATGTCAACCATCGGCGCGAACGTCCAACGCACGCCCGCCGCCGCCGTCTCTGCCGCCGCGACACTCGCCGCGCGCTCGACCGCCGCCCGATCCCAACTGCTAGCTTCACCGAGCGGGACGGGAAAGACGGTGCGGTAGCCGTGAATCACATCAAAGGCGAACAGAACCGGAATCTTCAAACGCGATTGTTCCATCGCGATGCGTTGCAACTCGTTCACCTTTTGCGCGCCGCGCACGTTCAAGGTCGAGCCGAGCAAGCCCCGGCGAATCAGGTCGCGATGTTCGGGACGAAAGTTGCCGTTCGCCTCGCCATCGAGTTGCTGAAGCTGGCCGAGCTTTTCTTCCAAAGTCATCTGCGCGAGTAGTGCGTTGATGCGTCCATCAACGTCGGCGCGTGGTTGCTGTGCGGTGATAGCTGGCGTCGCCGCGATGAGCAGCGCGAGGCACACCAGTAGGCTCGTCGGTTTGGAGAGTCTCATGGGAGGGTCTCAGTGATTTCAGATTGATGTTTGAGGACGTAAAATTTAACCCAGAGACACAGAGAGGTCACAGAGAAAAACATTCAACTCCGGTGCTCTCTGTGTCTTCACCTCTGTGTCTCTCGTGTTAGAAGCCAAAGGTGCGCAGCCATTCGATGACCGCAGTCGTTCGGGAGCGTTAAAAGCTGAAACGTGCTTGAAACTCAACGACTCGACCGGCAAGCCCCGACCTGAGGCGCCCGAAGTTCTCAGGGTTGCTGACATCAACCTCGGTCGTCACGGGTTGGAACGGGGGTAAATTGAGGATGTTGAAGGCGTTAAAG
>JACDEG010000760.1 GCA_013816505.1 Pyrinomonadaceae bacterium
TAAATAAGGTACGCCGCGCCCGCATATTTGACGATGTTAAATGCCAACGCCGACGACACCAGCACGGCGGAGATGCCGAAAGCGGCGGCGACGATGTGAATCAGCGTCCCCGTCTCGACGCCCAGACTTGAGACAATCCCTGCGGTGCGTCCTTGTTGAATACTGCGGGTGATGATGTAGAGCGTGTTTGGTCCCGGCGTGAAGACGAGAATCGCAGCTGCCGCTGCGAATAAAATCAAGGTCGACCAATCGGGCATGACTCTTTATTCCTCTGATTGATTGGAATCAGATGGCGGCGGCAAGTTCTGCTGCTCTCAGATTCCCGGCAGCGACGGCATCATCCTTGGCTGTAGGGCCTGCGAGCGTCGGCTCTACGAAAATTTCCTTGATCTCCGTGAACCCGATAAAACCCAGGAACTGTCGAATGTAGACGCTCTGGGCATCGTAGCTTTCAGCGCCTGTACCCGGTCCATAGGCGCCGCCGCGCGCATAAATGACAGCCGCCGGTTTGCCCGTGATTAACCCCTCGTAGCCTGCTTCCGGGGTGAAGGTAAACGCCAGCCCCGGTTGCACCAACACATCAATGAAGTGTTTGAGCTTGTAAGGAATGCCAAAGTTCCACATAGGCAGTGAAAACAAATATTTGTCTGCCGACTTGAAGTGATCAGCGATGCGCGTCACTGCCTGCCACGCTTCGAACTGCGCGGACGTGTGCGGTTGTCCGTTCAGGACTGCGTATTTGGCGTCAATGGTTGCGCCATCGAACTCGGGCAGATTAGCCTGCCAGAGGTCCAGCGTCTCGACAGCGTCGCGGGGATGATGGGCGCGATAGACTTCCAGGAATCGCTCCGCTACGGCGATGGAAGCCGAGCGTTCGTTTCGGGGCGATGATTGAATGTAGAGTAGTTTGCTCATAGTAGCTCCTCAATGTGGTTATTTCTTGCAAGGTCACCCAACTCGTGGCTGATCCGACGCTTCTCTGCGGAGCATAGCTCACGTTATCTGTTTCATCAGGCGCGCGACCTTTGCCGAATAAGAGCCAGTCGAGCGAGAGCACGACGGGCCCGGTAATGATCAAGAGCAGGGTGACCGCCAAGTATCAGGCTGCTGACTCGTAAGACGGCTGGCCTGCCGCGCCGACGAACGGATCACCGGCCGACAGATGCGCCATCCCGATTGCCGCCAGTCTCACCCATCCGACGCCGAGCGCGGCTATGGGCGTCATTAGTCCCAACCTCAGCGCCAACCAGCCGAAGAGTTCCGCCACGGCTTCCAGCGACCGAAGATAGCCCGGCGGCGCGTTCACCCCTGCCATCGACTTGCTCGGTGGTGGCGGTGTGGAAAGCAAGCTGTCGCTTTCACAGCTATCGCGCGTTACGTTTCAATCATTCCACGCGCTACTCGCTTCCCGTTGGTCTGCCGCGACGCCGACGATCTATCGAGTAGCCGTTATGATCGGCGAACCACAACAGCACGAAATTGATCAGCACGTATGACAGGTTGTGCGCGACGGTCGAGGTTTCATTGACTACTGTCATGCCGAAGGTCAGCCCGATCAATAGCAACCCGGCTAAGACGAGCGCCATGACGTTGAACAGTCCGAGGACCAGCAGCGCACCGACTACTACCTCCACCAAAGGCAGCACATAAGCAAACGGCGTCACAAAGAACATCGGCAGCTTGCCGGCGAACTGCTGTTGCATTCCGGCAACGAAATTGCCGACCCCCATCATAAATTTAACGATGCCCGTTGTCAGGAAGATCATGCCCAACGACACCCGCAACAGCGCATATCCGACTTCACGGTAATTGTTCATTGAATCACCTCTCTCTTGTGCCACCTCCGTCGCACAACTCGTTGATAGTCTCTTTGCAGACCACACATCCTCCCAGCCCCCGCACAGAACATTCATCAACGAAAGTTCCTGTCGTTGGCGTCAGCTTCGCCTTTCCAATTGATTCAATAATCATTGATTAGCCAGTCATTACTACCGGAAAGAACCGGAGCCTTGGCTCCGTGTTCCTGTCTCGGTCCGAACTATTTATGCCGACTCATGGGCCTTCCGCACCTGCTCAAGCAGCGCGACGAGTTGCGCGAGTTCCCGTTGATTCAGAGCGGCAAACGCCGCTCGGTCGCCCTCGTCCACCGGCTCATCCAGCCGCGCTAGCAGCGCGAGTCCGTGCTTCGTGATCCGGCAATGCACGCAGCGGCGGTCGCCTCCACGACGCTCGCGCGCCACTAATTTCTTGGCTTCGAGGCGGTCGATCATCCGCGTGATGCCGGGCGCGCGCTCGATCATCCGG
>JACDEG010000317.1 GCA_013816505.1 Pyrinomonadaceae bacterium
AGAAACTGCCGCTGTATCTAGGCTTCTTTGAATTCGTGCATAACGTGCGCAAACGCGGGAAAGCACTCTTGGGATCACTTCTCGCGCTGTTACTCGCGTAACTCCCTGAATCGGCTATTGAGCCATGTGACATTGTCAAGACAGATACGTGTTCCCCTGAGGTTCCACAAATTGCATTTTTGTGTCACCAAGCGTGGCATAAGGGGACAATATCACCCCTGAGATAGATAGAAAGGACGTGTGAAACATGGGCTTTGAATACATCCGG
This sequence comes from Pyrinomonadaceae bacterium, assembly GCA_013816505.1. Classification (GTDB taxonomy): domain Bacteria; phylum Acidobacteriota; class Blastocatellia; order Pyrinomonadales; family Pyrinomonadaceae; genus JACDEG01. The sequence goes on from JACDEG010000317.1 coordinate 269, forward strand.
CGTTACCACTAAAGTCCCTGCCGAAAAGGGCGGACGCATCCGGTTCAAAGGAAAATACATGGGAACGATTACCGGCGAGCGTGGCTGCTACTTGAGAATTACCCTCGACGGCGATAAGAACAGCGGCATTTACCACCCGACGTGGGAGATTGAATACTTGCCCATCACTGAGTCGGCGACGAAAGGAAGTGCGTGAAACATGACAGCCGAAGAAGCTAAAGGACTCCGCGTTGGCGACACCGTATCAGTCGGCGATTTGACTGTTGCGGTTGAAGAAATTAAAGCACAGAGGCGATATGTTTTTCTCTACTCGGTGTAGTGATTTCAACGCCTCTGTTTGTATCGCTAAAGCGACGAAAGGAAAAGGAAGCGAGGCGTGAGTCGATTGAAGGATAAAATATGGTAACTACTTTTTGGTCTTGTCGCTGTTTTTTCCACGAATCGTGCTGTTGTACTACTACATGAAAACGTGGATACCAGCAAATACGATTCCCTTCTGGGGCGATGCAGCAATGGCTGTGTTCATCCCACGAGTGTTGATCCTGCTTTACATCTACGAGAACATCGGAGTAGGCGGGTGGTTCTGGATTCATGTTGTGATGATGATCCTGACTTGGGACGGCGGTTCAAGCAGCGCAAGTAGTTCGCGGCGGCGGTAGACCCGGCCCCGATGTGTGCGAGGTGCGGGATTGACACATGAAGACGTATGAAAGTATTGCAAGCCATGCGAAAGCCGTGCTAAGGTGCGCGGCATGGAAAACGATGAATTTCTAACGCCTGAAGAGGCTGCTAAGCTTCTCAAAGTCACTCGCCGCACGATCTACAACTGGCTCAAAGCCGGCAAACTTCCAGCCCTCAAATACGGTCAAGGGTGGCGCATCATTCGTTCCGAGCTTATCCGCGGAACTAGGGAGCGAGCCGCATGAAGACTATCGCCATAGCCAATCAGAAAGGTGGTGTCGGTAAGACTACAACAGCCGTCAACCTCGCCGCCGCGCTGATGTCACAGGGCCGGAAGGTACTCGTCATCGACCTCGACCCGCAAGGCACTGCTACACGAGCACTGCTTGACCGATACGGCACGGACGGCGAGACCATGTATGAGGTCTTGCTGAATGAAAAGCCTTTAATAGAAGTGATCCAACAGTCCGCCGCTGGCATTCCCATCGCGCCGAGCAACTTCCACCTGGCATCCCTTGACCTCGACTTAAACAGCGCCTTGAATCGTGAACACAGGTTGTCATCGGCGCTTGCTGATTTAGGCGGGTACGATTACGTGCTGATCGACTGTCCGACGTTCTTAGGCTTCGCCAATATCAACGCCTTCGCCGCAAGTCAGAGCGTGCTGATACCGATTGAGTGTGCGCCGGAATCATGGGAGGCAGTTCCCTACCTGATGCAGACCTTGCGGAAGATCATTACCCAACTCAAGCATCCGCTGAAAGTGTTCGCGCTTCCGACATTCCTTGAGCGCACCAACATCGCGCGCGATATCCACCAGGAGATTCAAGCGCACTTTGAGGCTTATACACTGAGTCCAATCAACAAGAATGTGAAACTCAAGGAAGCCTTTAACGCGCGGCGTCCCATCATTCAGTATGACCCGGCAGCTTCGGGGACGATTGATTACTTGCGAACCGCAAAGGAGATCATCGGTGAGCACGAAACAGAAAAGGAAATACGGCGATATCAGGAAGGGCGCGGAAACGACCGAAGGAACTAACCTATCTGTATTCGACAGTTTCTTCCCGCCCGAAGAGAAAACGCTGGCTCAAACTACCCCCGGTACCACCAGTACCCCCGGTACCACCGGTGCTTCGCCTGTTGCTCCTGTGCGCGACTTCATGAAGGTCGCTAATTCGATAACAAGACAAGCTGCTCCTGCGGGATTCTTTAGGGGTAAATCAAAACTTATTTATGACTACCTCTATTCAAGAACACGCGGGGCCATTACGCCCACAAGGACAGTCCAGGTTTCATGGCGTGAGATTATGCACGCGGCGCACATCGGCTCTGACAAGACCTTGCGGGAGCATCTCGCACATCTTCGCACCGTGGGTTTAATCAATTGGGAAAACGAAAGTGGCTCACGAGCGGGTAGCATGTACACTGTCTACGTGCCGGAGGAGTTAACTATGACCCCTAGTACCGGGGGTACTGGTGGTACCGGGGGTAACGCCAGTCAGAATCAACATCCGGTACGTGCGGTAGAAACTGCCCCCGGTACCGGGGGTGTAATTGCTGCAAACAATAGTAGATCAGTTGAACCCAAGACTTCTTTTAAGACTAATACCATTGATGATGAGGTGTTCGCCAAATTCAATCAGATTTTGCGGGACGCGCACCGGGAAGTGACCGGTAGGAATCCGACCACTTCGGACGTTGAAAGGTATGCAGATGTAGCGCGTACGCTGGCCGACGAACTAAAGATGGCCAGTGTCAAAACCAACATCACCTCGCCGCCGGCCTTTCTCGCCGAACACCTGAAGCGCCGTTTGAGTAAGCCTGACAGAGAAGGGAAGGCAAAGCCAACTGTAGAAGCACCGGCACTCGCGCCAAAGTTGCCCCAGGCACGGCTATCGCCAAAAGAAACAGTAGAACAAGTCGCCATCATTGCCGAGCTATTACAAGGCGGATATTCGCCCGAACAGGCGGAAGCACAATTCGCGGCGAGCTTCAATGAGGACGATTGGAAAGCGATCAAAGCGGCGGCGCTGATAGAGAAGGAAGGTTGATCTATCAGTCGATAATGTTACGCGCGAGTCCGAATCGCACTGATAGCGACTGAACGCAACAACGCGACTTCAATCGCCGCTGAGGTGAGATAGGCGAATAGCTGAACATCCTTCAGCATCGCTACTTCGACCGCCGTCGCGTTAACTCTCGCCTGATGTGCAAGCGAACACACCATCGCAACTTCAATCGCCGTAGTGTTAATCCGCGCGCTCGTTTCGAGATCGCGGATCTTCCCAGGTCGCCTTGATGCCAGCCTCGACGAGCATGAAGCGCAACACTCGTGAACCGGCTTTACTGATATGACCCATCTGCTTTCGTTCGCCTGAGGAATTCTCACGCGGTTCGAGTCCAACATAAGCCGTCACCTTGCGATTGTTGGCGAAGCGCTCGACCGGACACAGCGTGTGAATTAGAGCCAGCATGCGCGGCGTCACCCTCACATACGAGACTGTTCGCGACTGGTGCCTCAAGTTTGGCCAGACCTTTGCTAATGAGTTGCGTCGGAGACGTCCCCGGCCCTGTGACAAATGGCACCTCGATGAGATGTTCATTAAGATCAATGGCGAGGATCATTATCTGTGGCGAGTCGTGGATCAGGATGGCAATGTCCTTGACATCCTGGTGCAAAGCCGCAGGAACAAGAAAGCCGCCAAACGTTTCTTCCGTAAGCTGCCGAAGGGTTTGCGGCACGTCCCAAGAGTGATCATCACCGACAAGCTGAAGAGCTACCGCGCGGCGAAGGCTGAGGTCATGCCGGGTGTCGAGCACCGACCCGCTTGAGCCACCGCTGGCCGTAATTCTGGCTCCACTCAGCTATCGCGCTTTGCGAACGCGCGCCGCACATGATGGCCACACAACACAATAGCAAGACGGGTAACAGCTCAGACCGGCGACCGGCGGCTTGGCGAAAGTCAGGGACTTCTGCTAAAGCATCTCTGTGGGACGGCACTCTACGAGTGTCCATACGTTCCTCCGTAGAAGTATTGGTTTAGGCAACCTCATTCTATTGGAGGAACGTGTCCCGCTCTGAGAATGCATAGACCCTAATCGACGTATTTTGACAATTCCAGCATGACGTTTTTAGCATTACCAAAAAGCGATTCAGCGACATATCCATGTTAGGATAGGTACCGATCAATCCAATCTAGCCAACAATTTAAAAGGAGATTCACAGTGCCAAAATTAAAGTCGCTCGACAATGTACTTGGAGATGAACTCAAGGATTTATACAGTGCGGAAAACCAACTGCTCAAAGCTCTGCCTAAAATGGCGAAGAAGGCTTCGACACCATCGCTCAAGGAGGCATTCACAAGTCACCTTGAAGAAACCAAAGGGCAGGTCGAAAGACTTCAGAAGGTAGGAGGGATTCTCGGCATCAAGCTGACAGGCAAGGTCTGCAAGGCGATGCAGGGTTTGGTTGAAGAAGGTCAAGAAGTGATCGCAGAGGAGAGCGACAATAAGGCTTTGATTGACGTTCTATTGATTGGAGCGGCACAACGAGTTGAGCATTATGAGATCGCAGGATACGGAACTGCGAGAGCCATCGCTGAAAAGTTAGGTCAGCGCGAAGTTGCGCAATTACTACAGGAAACACTTGATGAGGAATCGGCGGCAGATGAAAAGCTGACGGCAATCTCCGAAGGAGAAGTTCTAGCGGCGGCGGCATCGCCAATCAATTAAGATAGAGGAACCAAAAAGCGGCTGTGTTGCCCACTCATCCAACTCAACACGCTTGAGCGAGCAGCGCCCAAGCGCTCAAGTCGCTGCTAGCGCGCCGTCGTAGATCTCCGCCTTGAGCATGTGCACCGGGACACCCGACACGGTAGCGGCTTCGTAAGCCGTGATCTGCGCTTTTGAGGAAGCTCGTCGTGTCAAAGAGCTTGAGCGAGCGAATCTTCATGCCGATGGCGGCGAGCGTGGCGTGCGGCGTGAAGTGCTGAGTCGTCTGCTGAGAGCGTGTCATGGCGTTCCTCCTGAAAATGAGGAACACTATAAATCTTTCGCTCCGTCAATCACTTATGAGCGCAGGTCGCCGCTATTTTGCACAAAACTTAGGTATGCCTTAAAGTTCGCCCGAATTAAGGACTCAAGGCTTGCGAGGTGAGTTGTCGTAAGTCAGCATTATTATCAGTTGCCGCAGGGTGCTTGGAAGGCTGACCACAAGGAATTTGAAAATGATGCTGGCCTGCGGCGGTCCTCCAGGCTGGACGCCACTGCACTTACATATCTCTGGGGCGCCGCGTTACAGTAAGGGTCGGATAGTGGCGTTCTTGGCTTAGTCAAGCCACAAGCGACGCCCCGCCATAGGAATTACGCTCATTCTCCGAATGCCCAGAGGTGTTTGTCGGTCCGGATGTAAAGCCTGTTTTCGGCGATCGCCGGGGTCGCCAGTATGCTCTCGCCCAACTCGTTGCGCGCCAGAACTTCCAACGTGTCTCCCGCCTGGAACACGACTACCGTGCCGGTCTCGCAGGCGGCGTAGATTCTCCCGTCCGCCGCGACCGGTGAAGCGACGTACTGACCGAGGGCCCCCAGTCGCTGTCGGTCAAGAATGATCTGGCCCGTCTCGGGTGCATAACTCGTCACCATGCCCCCGTTGCGAATAAAATATAACCTTCCCCAGTAGAAAATCGGTGAGGGCATCTCCGAAACGCCGCGCTTGGCTCTCCACGCCACGTGACTCCTTGTGATGTCACCACGCCCCCCCGGGCGGACGGCCACGACAGTGTCCTCATTGGCGGCGACAAAGGCCTCTCCCCCCTCCCACTCCGCCTTGGAGAGCAACTTGTCTTTGTCACCATCCAACATGTTCACCAAGTTGCGGATCGGCAGGAAGTTGCCTGGAGTCCCCTTCGGCAACTCCTTGCGCAGAATGATACCCAAATCATCGGGCACTTCTGTCGGGGCCAACCTCCCATCTTTGTTCGTATCGTGATTCGCGATGAGCGCATCCCACTTCGGCAATTCGATGGAATCGCCGGGGCCACCGCCCGTGCCAGAGGTGCTGGCAAAGAGTAAGCCAGCGCCAGCGACGGCAACCGTGATGGGCTGGAACGTGAGGCCGCCGGCCCACCACTGCTCTACTCCATCCCTGGCGGAATAGGCCACCAGCCTGCCGTTCCCGACGGTAATGATTTCATCCTGGCCGACCTGGCCCCAGACTACCGGCGTGGACCAACTCTCGCGCAGCAACGGCCGGGCCGTCTTCCAAGCGACCGCGCCGGTTGTAGCATCCACCGCCAGCAGTTCTGAATCCGTGCTGTTCCCGTCGCGTTGGAGGATGACCTTCCCGTCAAAAATTATCGGCGAAGTCGCCGTGCCATATTGCGTTGGAGGTAATGGTAGAGGCCTCCGCCAAACTTCCTTGCCATTAAAGTCGTAAGCCAGTAGACCGAATGAACCGAAGTATGCGTAGACACGCCGGCCGTCGGTCGCGGGAGTGGAAGCGGCGGGGCTGCTGAAGGGATGGACAGTCTCAATCTTACCCGCCGAGACGGTTTGTTTCCACAGCAGCTCCCCATCGCGCCTTCGCACCGCGATGACTACCAGCTTCTCACCTTCGACCCCCGTCAGGAAGATGTGATCATCCCATATGATTGGCGAAGAGTGCCCGGAGGGAAGGGCGCGCTTCCACAGCAGTTTAGAGGATGGGCCGAAGCGAATGGGCGGTTTGTCCGTCGCGGCGACGCCGGAACTATTGGGTCCCCGGAAACCAGGCCATTGTGCGGTGGGCGGTTTGGAAACCGCATATTCTTTGCTGACCTTCAACACTTCCTGCTCTGCGCTGCCGCTTTGCAGCCCTGAGGTGGCGGCTTGACCTGATTGGCTCTGCGTCGTCTGACCGAAGGCGAGAGGCGACGCCGCGACTACCAGCGCGACGAGGGCAAGGATTTTCTTCATTTATCATCTCCTGATTGTGTTGAAGGCGCTTGCGATGGAGCGTGCGGCGCGAGGAATTGTAGCGGGAGGCTGAAGCAGTCGAACCGCTCACAGCCAGTGAAAGTGTCGAGGGCGCAATAATGGGCTAAGGATTAGCGGAGCGTCAACGTTTATCTGTACAGAAAGGAGTCAACTCTCAGCTAATTCGGGCGAACTTGTGCGACACGAAGCTGTTTGAGTAACTGTGATGCCTGAGACACCAGGACATCACCTGCTGTTCTGCCAGCAGTACCCTACCGGGGCGTGCGTCATTGGCAACGATGGGGTGCGAAGCCTCCGGGACAATGTAGCCTCACCTGCGGGTGGCAACTTCATCGCGAGAAGCGGTTGCGACTGCCAGCATCGAGGTGGTCGGGAGCTAGGGTCGAGTGGTCTGGTCAACAGATGTGAATTGCCGTAAGCGTCGTTACCGAAGACGAGCCAAAGATGCTGACAGGCTCGAACC